>JAJQHZ010000074.1 GCA_021199475.1 Lachnospiraceae bacterium | reverse complement strand
TGGTTTTGGCAGATATTTTACTGTGCTGATTCAGGCATGTTCCATCCATGTCAATAGCTAATAATTGAATCATTAAGTGAAATCCACTCCTAATCGTTATCTTCTGATCCACTTCTTATCGTAGTCATCATCGCCAGATGATATATATCTTTCAACATTCATGTGCAAGTCATATTTTTCTCTAAGAGAAGCTATCTGTTTCATCATCGGTGATGCGTGGTGCATGTCAAGATCATCCTGGCTCTCCCAACTATCAATGAGAAGAACAGTTTCAGAATCATTCATTGGAATGAAGTAATCATACCTCAGATTCCCTTTTTCTGCTCTGATAGCATTGGCTATACCGGAACTTTCCATTTCATCAGCAAATTTTTTCGCGCTCCCGTTTATGCCAGTATAATAAAGATTTACTGTCAAACTCATAATGGTCTTTCCCCTTTTCCTGCTTTTCATGCTATAAACTGAAATATTTCAATTTCTCTTCCTGTTTGAAACCGATGCTGCTATGCAAGCAATACTTACCCCCATCAACACCCAAGGTACAGCTGCAAGGGTAAACTGTAAAATCGGATTGCTTCCATCATAGGCATAGCTGCTATTACACCAAACAGAAAACAGAAAAGTGACTATAATCAAAATCCATGCAACTTTCATTAGGGATTGGCTGCTTTTCACAGTATCCATGTCTTTTTTAATTTTATCCATCATTTTACTGTCTCCTTTCAACAACTCGTCTAAAGTCACTTGATAAAGATCACTTAATTTTATGACGCTCATCACATCGGGTAAAGTCTTGCCATTTTCCCAATTTGAAATTGTCTGGCGAGAAACACCTATTTTCTCTGCAACCTGCTCTTGCGTCATGCCTGCATCTGCTCTGGCTTTTTTCAGCTTCTCGCAAATCTCCATAATATATGACCTCCATCTGAAAGGATTATATCGAATCATCTTTGTTTTTTCTATCAAACAGCATTTACATCTGCAAAAATGCGTTGTCAAAATTGTTTGACAGCGTCGCGTATTCCGATTTATTTTATACAGTTCCGGCATGTATGAGCATTTGAGCAGTTTTTTAGTCACAAAGGAACACCGCTGTCCCCATTTCGTAAATTTTCACCGGCATACCAAACTTCTCGCCTGTTTGGAAAGATGCTGCTCCGGTCAGAATCTGATCCGTACACGCCATAAGATCAGGAATGATATCCGTTTTCAGCGGGAGTGATGCATGGGACGGATAAATTTTATCATATTCTGACCGGCATGCCCATACTTTATCCAGACTCTGCCGGTAACCGATCAGGTTTCGCATAGGGCCGAAGAGAAAGATTTCGCCGTCCTGGATAGAATCCGCACTGAAAAGGACCCGCTGATTTATGTCCAGAAGCGCAATGCTTCCAGGAGTATGGCCAGGCTGAGTGATGACGCGAAGAGGTCTGCCGCCAAGGTCAATGATATCGCCATCCCACACAGGCGTCGGCGACGGATGGGATGCTCTCTGCCCAAAATAGTTGACATATTCAGCCGGATGCATCAGCACAGTATCGAAGGCGTCGTTTCCTGCGATATGATCTATGTCCGCATGCGTATTAATCAGCTGCAGCGGAAGATCAGTAAGGGATTCTGCTATTTCCTTTGCATTTTCAGTAGTCATGCCGCTGTCAATTAACAGCCCTTTTTGTGAGCCTGTGAGCAGGAAAAATCTTACACCCTGGTTTTCAATAGCCAATGTCTGACTGTCTATTTGTTTAATCTCATAATTCATCATATCCCGTCCTCCGTTACTTGCAGCATTCTCCTCACTTCATCCAGAAATTCCTGCCGTTCCTGAGGCGTACTTGCGTCGATGCCTCCCAGATTTTTCCATACTACATTCTGAAAGCCCACGATCTGAAATGTAGCGCTGATCATGGCATTATGGATGGGGTCTCCGAAAGTATCCACCAGCACATCTGTCGGTGTGGAAGATGTGGTAAAAATATAGGTCTGTGAAATATTACGAACCGGAGTAAGACCGGCAGCGCCAGTTGTATAAGCGGAACCTTCCAGCATCACTTTATCCAGAAATCCCCGCATGATTGCGGGCATGTCGTACCACCAGATGGGGAAAATAAAGACAATCCTGTCCGTATCATCCAGAATCTGATTATATTTTGCCACCAAAGGATCTAAAGACTCTCCTCTGGCGTATACTGCCAGTTCTGCCTTTGACATCACCGGATTAAATTCATCCGTATAAAGATCAATCAGTTCATAATCGTCCGCTGCTTTTTCTGCTTCCTTTAGAACTGCATTGTTAAAACTTCCGTCCCAAGGATGAGCATATACAATCGTTGTTTTCATCGCATAACCTCCATCTTTCCTCAACGTTCGATTTTTCATTTGCTTTCTATTTCAGAATATTCCCCGTATTCGCACCCTATGTTGTATGCGGAGATATCGTCAATCAATGATTTTCCATTTTTTCCCTTGCGATACAGCTTTATGCGTCCGACTCCATTTCCACCGTTCCAGAGACGATTGTGACGTTTGCTGCCGTCAGGGGCTTCGTAGTTGACCAAAAGCATATCTTTTTTTCTGCAGCGGACACAGGTTTCCATGATCACCTGTCGGTTTTCCTGCCGGACACGCCACTGAATTTCGTTTTCCGTCTCTTTACAGGAAAACTTTGTTTTACAGCCGGTCCAGAATTTGGAAAAATTAAACTCATAGGATGTCCCTTCATAATAAAAAGCGCCGAGCAGAATCCGATTCAGTGGTACAAAGTAGATTTTTGGTCTGCCGCCGCCGATATCGAAGACACTGTTTTGCAACTGCAGTCCAGAGATATTGCTGATCAGGTGATTGGAGGACAGCCATACCCATGGAGAGGTAAAGTTTCGTCCCCAGTTTTTGTCAGCATACCCATAGCTCTTTTCCGGGAGAACCCGATAAACCACGCCGTTTAATGTGACAGTCCCCCGATAGGCGCTTTTCATGCCTTCCGTATGCCAGTACATTTCAAACGCCTTGAGAAAACGGAACAGTTTGCTGGTGCCGTATCCGACATTAAAAGCAATCTGCTTATCTATTTCAAGATCCCAGGACATTTCTCCGCTGTCACACATCCATTCCGGATGCGCAGCAGCGTCTTCCCTGCTTACCGATATGCTGCCGGAAAGTCTCGTATCCGACGCATAACAGTCCGCGGCTTTTACAGAATAGGGTGCTTTCCCATGAATGCTCACATCTTTCCATGGGAAGAATCGATGAAGCTGGCAGGGCTTTTGAAGCTCGGTGCTATTTGACGCAAAGTCTGATGTTCCCCAGCTTCCTGCTTTGACCATCAGATAGGATGGCCGCACGTTATCAGCTTTGTTTTCCGGGAGTTGGCCGAATACTGGTTTTTTCTGAGCTAAGCCAGGGTTTATAGCAAAAAATTCAATGAAAAAGGCTTTTTCTTCGCCAGTGGCCTCATTTATTGCAGTAAACGAGTGCCACCACCAATCGTAGCCTTTCTTTTTGAAGCTGCCTGTCAGCATATATTCATTTTTCGCTGCGTCTTTCTTCTCAAATCCCATTTTGAATGCCTCGATTCTGAACTATTACACAGATTATAATCGGAACGAGATAGAAAAACAACGGGCGATTTTATGAACAGGAAAAATTCATGAATTACAGAGAGGATCATCTGGAACACACAAGGGTTCGCGTAGTTCCCCATTTTGTTTCACACTGCCTGTAAAGGGCGCCCAATACTTTGCAAAGCGCCAAAATTTGGGATTACACATGAAACCGAGTGAAATTTTTGTAAACAACGTGAAACTTTTTGCAACCGGATGCACTTCTTTGGATTGTAAATCTTTGCCCTGCGATTGTAGCTGTCTGTGCAGGTTTTATGATTAGAGAAAAACCGAAGGAATCCGCCTGAAACTCCTTCAAGGGCAGCATCGACAGATAGTGTCCTTTTTTCGCGTAACTGCGAAGATACTGGGCAGTTACGATTTTCGATAATTTCCAGGCGTACAATCATATTTTAGCCGAAACGTTTTTGTGAAATAACTGGTATCATTAAAACCGCAGTCCAGCGCAATATCCTTTGCAGATTTATTTGTGGAGCGAAGCAGTGCCGCCGCCTTTTTCAGGCGGATTTCCATGACATACTGCATGGGCGTTGTGTTCAGCATTTCATGGAAACAGCGCAGACACGCGCTGTTACTGATAGACACACTTTTCGCAATTTGGTCAACCGTCAGTTCCTCCATATAGTGAAACTCAATAAACTCCATCATAGAACGAATCCGGTTGATTTTTGCCAGTTCCTGTTCTGAAAGATTGGATTCTGAAAAATCAGTATTCCGTAAAATGCCGCGAATCGTTTTGGACAAATAAAACCGGGCAAGGTTTTCAAAATCATCCGGTTCCCCGGCGATGGATTCCCAGGCCATTTGAAAATAACAAAGTACTTCCTTCTGCCAGGGGACCTCCTGTTTCAAAAGAAGGAATCGGGTTGCGGCGTTGGAATAGAAGGGCTGCACAAGGGTTTGCCAGAACACGCTGTCCATGCTGCCTCCGATGAGCCGGGGATGGAACACGGCAGAGTGGAGCTTTCCGGGTGTTTGAGAGCCATTTTGAATGGCGTGCATGGCCTTCCCGTTGAGGAAAACGCCGTCTCCGCAGGCCAGAGTTTGCCGGGCATTTTCCATGTCAAAGCACAGACAGCCTTCCGTGACCAGCACAAGCTCCCATTCCTCATGCCAGTGCCAGGGAATCTTTTTCCGACTCAGATCATCAGCGTAACAGGCGATGGGGAATGCCGTATCGCCATGTCTGGAAAGCTCCTGATCATGCAGATCGGTGATGGTGTTGCAAATAGAAAGACCCATGAGATTCACCTCCGCATAAATGAATGTTTTATCCTATTTTTACGAATGTATTCTTACACATTCATCTTATATTTGATGGTATCATCATATCACCAAAGGAGGAAGAACACAACATGACACACTTGCTTTTGTTTATTATTTACATAGCTTTTATCAGTTTAGGCCTGCCCGATGCGCTGCTCGGTTCCGCATGGCCTTCCATCTATCCCGAGTTCTCGGTTCCGGTCTCCT
>JAJQHZ010000151.1 GCA_021199475.1 Lachnospiraceae bacterium | reverse complement strand
AACAGCTCCGGCACCCAATGCTTCGGATCAACATCCATAAATTTCGCACGCTCGAAGCGGTCCTTCTGGTCGTAAGGCACCGTGCAGTCGAAAATGGCCTTGCACGCAACGCCGGTCGCCCGGATATCCGGATGATATGCCGGATTGTTTGACGGGTCGAGCGGATGGCACTGCACACCCGGGATCATAACGATATCCTTGTCCGCCTGGAAGCGGGTGGTCATTGCCCACATCACGTCCTTGATGTCAAACGGGTCAACATCCTCATCCACGATAAAGACGTGCTTCAGCTCCGCGAATGCGGAGAATGCGAGCAGCGCAGCCTGACGCTGGCGGCCCTCATCGGACTGCATGGATTTCTTGAACTGCATGATGGCGATGTATTTTCCTCCGCCGGAGGATGCGCAATATACATTCAAAAGCTTGCCCGGCATCGCCTTATCCACCATCGCAAGGATGCTCGCCTCGGTCGGAATGCCCGCCATGGAGACATGCTCCTCGGACGGCCCGATGCAGGTCTGCATGATCGGGTTTTTCCGCGTCGTCACGGCCTTCACCTTGATCACCGGAAGCGCCGCATTGGCCGGTCCGCAGTAGCCCGGAAATTCCGGCATCGCCTTGCCTGTGCCTGAATTAATGTCCTCCTGGATGCGTCTGCCCGGAAGCACCTCGCCCTCAATGACATACTCCGCATTCGCGATGGCCCGCTCATTAATCGTCAGGCATTTCACCAGCTCGACCGGCTGGTTGCGGATCGCGCCCGCCGCCTGCAGTTCATCATAGCCGAGCGGCGTTGTCGGCGGCTCAAAGCAGGATGCGATCTCTATCGCCGGATCGACGCCGATCGAAATCGAGATCGGCAGCGGCTCACCCTTCGCCTCCGCCAGCTCAAAGAAATGGCCGATGTGGCGCGCGCCCGGCTGGAAAAAGATGGAAATCTCATCCTTGCTCTGCAGGCACATCCGATGAATCGTCACGTCCGATGTCCCGGTCTCCGGGCTGGTCGCGTAGCACATGCCAAGCGTGATGTAGGGACCCGCATCCTCCTCCGTGTTCGTCGGAGCCGGTACCAGCTTTCTTACATCAAAGTCCGGATCCGTCGCCAGATGCACGACCTCCTGGCACTTTGCCTGCTCCCGCGGAATCTCCACCGGCGGGATCGGGTTCGTCACACTGTCCTTCAGCAAAAATCCAAGCCGTTTCGGGTCGCAGTCCAGCAGCGCGCCGACGCGCCTGCGGCTCGCCAGCAGACCGATCAGCACCTTTGCGTCCGGATGCCCCTTCACATTGTTAAAAATCATCGCAGGTCCTTCCTGCGTCGGGCGCTGCACCGTTCCGCCTGCGCCCACATGGCGGTAGACGCCGGAGAGCTGCGCCATCGGCTCCACTTCCACGTCCGTCTCTACCAGCTGCCCCGGCATGGTCTTTAAAAGCTCCAGCGCCGAGCGCAGATCGGTTACTTTGTTTGCCATCGTTTTATCCTCCTCTTCTTGCTGCGCATTTTTTGCCAAGCATTTTTCTCTAAGCCCTGTTTTTTCTTTCAATAGGCCTCATTTATACTGTTCCAAACCATATCACGACCGAACCCATTCCTCCAGGCGTATTTTTCACGTGTTTTGTCAGATGCCTGATGTGCAAAGCAGGCGACATCGCCCATAGAAACCATTTTGAGACACTTCAATGCCGATGTCTCTCAGCCTGCCCTCAGCACATCTACGAGTGTTCTGGTCTCCCCGCACAGCTCCAGTTCAATCGGGGCCGTCGCTGTAAGGTTCGTGACTGTGACCCCCTGGCCGTTTCCTTTCCTCACTACCTCGACCTGCAGATTCTGTCCCTGCCAGATCAGAGTGTATACCAGACGTCCCCATGCGTTCGGCAGAACCGGGTCAATGCGCAGCTTTCCGCCAAGCATTCGAAGGCCACCGAAACCATACACGACGCCCTGCCAGATACCGCCGAACGAAGCCGTATGAATGCCGGCATCCGAAGACGTCATCACCGGACCAAGATCGATCTGCGCCGATTTTTCAAAGAATTCATAAGCCTGATCCATCTCTCTCATATCCGCCGCGAGTACCGCGTGGGTGCAAAGAGACAAAGAGGAATCATGCAGCGTCCGCGCCGCGTAATACTCCCACGTCGCCGCCTTGACCTCGTGCGGGAACAGATCCTCGAGCAAGAAAAACAGCACGAGAACATCCGCCTGCTTGCTGACCTGAATCTGGTTGATCTGGGTCAGATTATAGTCACGGAACAGTCCATTCACAAAATCCTGCGCCTTATATTTGGAAAGATCGATATCTTTCAGCGTCAGATAGGTAGAATCCTGCGGCAGTACCCCGCACTCGTTCGGAATCGGCAAAAATACCTTGTCTACCTTCGAACTCCACTGCTGATAATAAGAGTCAAGCTCCAGCTTTTGATTCAGAGCGGCAAATAATTCCGGCTTTTCCGCCCGCAGCTGCTCATAATACTCCATCGCCTTACGGATATTCCAGACCGCGAGATAGTTTGTGAACGCGTTGTCCGTCTTGTGCTCTTTATACTCATCCGGCCCGACCACATCACAAATGTGATAAAGCCCATCGTCCGTCACCGTCTCCGAAAACTCAGTCACTCCGGTCTCCGGGTTCACGCTTTCATGAATCTGGCGGCATTTATCCTCGAGACGCGACACCCAGAACCGGGCCGTATCGAAAATCAGCTCATATCCGTACCGGTCCATATAGTCCTGATCGCCGGTAATCACGTAATATTGCCACACCCCAAACGCGACATCCGCCGTGATATGCTGCTCGATAAATCCGGACCAGACCTTGATCGGAAGTCCCGTGATAATATCCACATCCTGATATTCCGGCGTAACCTCGCCATCGTCCAGCCAGGCCGACTCCCACGGGAACATAGCGCCCTGATAGCCGTTGTGCGCAGCCTTCGCGTGCGCGCCCGGAAGGGAATAGTAACGGTATTCCTCCAGCTTCCGCGCGGCCTCCGGCTGTGTGAAAGCATAATAAGGCAAAAGGAAAATCTCGGTATCCCAGAAGCAGTGCCCCCGGTATCCCTCACCGGAAAGCCCCTTAGCGCCAATATTCATGCGGCTGTCGTGTGCCGGAAGCATCAGGCGCATATGGTACTGCGCAAACCGGATCGCGAACTGATCAAAAGCGGCATCCCCGCCGGCCGCGTCTTCCGGATGGCTGACGCACTCTGCCGCCCCGCCGCTTCCGGAGGACTGTTTCCTGTCATTCCCTTCGATGATAATCGGCACACGATCCCAGACCTGCGCATTCCACGCCTCTGCCGTCTCCCGCGCAAGCTCGTCATAGCCCGCAGCCACCTGCTTTTTCAGTTCACCCAGCGAAAACTGCTGCAGCTCCTGCACCGTCATACCCTGCACATCCAGATCCCGTGTCGTATAGACGTTGCAGTGCTTTTCAATGACCAGAGTTTCTCCCTTTTTCACGGTTATCTCATATCCGCCATACGCCCTGCGCAGCTCCATATAAATCTGCGTCGGCACATCCAGAGCCTTTCCATCCTTCTCAAAGCTGTGCGCCGTATTCAGCACAAACGTGATCCTGGATTCCGTTGTTTTCGGAACATACTGGATATAGCGGTTTTCATAAAAACGCTTGTCCCCATCTGTAAAATGCTGCGCGCCGGTGTTGGTCACCCGCCCGTCGATGCCGGATTTGATTTTCAGATCCGCGTCTCCCAGAAGCGGTGTGAGTTCCACGCGGATGGCAAACTCATGCAGGCGTGTCAGGGAAACCGTCCGAAGGAACGTAAGACGCACCCAGTCGCCTTTCGGAGACGTCCAGATAATCTCTCTTTTCAGCTCCGCCGTCCGGATATTCAGCTCCTTTGTATACGACTCAATGTGTCCCTGCTCCAGTGTAAACCGGTCCCCGTTCATCCAGATCTCGATTGCCGTCATATCTGCCGCATTCGGGAGTTCCGTCACAGCTGTCGGGTCGCATTTATTGAAGGTGCCGTTAATCAGCAGATCCCGTGTCTCATTCAAATACCGCTCCTCTGCGGCGCTGCGAAGCCCCAGATAGCCGTTGCCGAGCGACATGATCGCCTCGGTCTTTCCCAGATGTTCCGGATCAAAGCTGTCTTCTTTTAAAATCCAGTCATTGATCTTACTGTAATCCATTCCCATATTCGTCATCCCTCCGGATATTCCACCGGACCAACCGGCAAAAATCCTCATTATTCATAGATCGGCCGCAGCTTTCGTATCTCCTGCCGCAAAGCCTTCCTGCACGGTCTCAGTCAGATGGAATATCCCTGACCCGGATAAACCGGAACCAAAATTTTGCCATTTTGCGCAAGAAATCGTTCTCTCGCGCTTATTGATACCGAAGCATCACCGGCAAATCGATTCTACCCAGTCGCAGACCTCGCCCGGATAATCCGCCTCGCAGTGCGGCTTGTCCCAGACAAGCGCGTAGTCGACCGGTTTGCCCGCATTTGCCAGCTCCAGAGCCAGCGTCATCCCAATCATGAAAGAGGTGTCCGCATCGCTCGCTCCAACACGCACCCGATAATACTTCGCCTGATCGGATTCTTCCTCCGTGCCAATGAAGTTCAGCGGGTTGTTCAGGTATTTCTGACGGGTCAGACCTTTGTCGCCCGTAGCCAGCACATACGCCGGATCATATTTCGCGTACTCCTCCGGGAACTGCTCCTTCAAAGAAGAAATCGCATTTGCCACATCGGTGCTGAAATGCACAGCCGGCTGTTCCGGAGTCCCGTACACTTCGTTTTCTCCGCTCTTGCAGGAGAGAATATCAAACGAGGTGCACGGCTTCATCCTGCGGCGATGATTCAGCACGTAGGTATCCAGATCGGAGACCGAAGCCTGTGTTCCATCCCAGCGAAGCCAGCCGCTCTTATCCCTGCCCTGTAATGTAATCATCGGCGGCTCAAACGGCGGCGGCGTGGGTACGCCCTTCGGCGGACGGGAAAGCATATTCCCGAGCGTCGGAGGCTCCATCGGTCTGTCGCCGGGCAGTTCGCCATCCGGACCGCCCACAGGCGGCTTGTTCAGCGCCACGCCCGGGCCGGCATGCCCCTGCATCAAAGCGACGTCATCCGGTTCCCCGTCTTTTTCATCATCGCCGCCCTGAGGCGCCATGGTTTCATAGGTATAATTTCCTTTGATGTAATCATCTGCCGTGTAGGACTCATCAAGCTCGCCCGCAGAAAGCTTTGTCAGGAACTTCGTCGCCGCTTTGTTGATCTCTTTCATCAGATAATCATACGCGCTACCGCTTCTGCCATCCGCATTCAGGACCAACGCTTCGCCGGTCTCCGGGTCCGTAAGGCCAAGTCCATTGAAATACCGGATATAGCTCTCGGAAAGCTTTTGAGAAAGCGCTTCTTCAAACGGTGTCATCACGCCCGCCGGACCCGCCGGGGACGGTTCGTTCTCCTTATCCGCGGAAAACATCCACTCATAAGCGAGATCCGCATGCTCCAGATCAATGATCGGGCAGTAAATCTGTGCCGCATACACATCGTCACGCTCATCCATAAACGCGCCGGACTCCTCCAGATAAGAGTCATAGTTTTTATTATTACCGGTGACCGCAAGCAGAGAGGACATCGCGCCGCCCGCGCTCCAGCCCACCGAGATGATTTTCTCCATATCGCCCGGAAGCACATCCGCATTGTGGCGCAGGAATCGGATGACCGTCTTTAAATCCACCAGGTTCGACGGGATTTTCCCGCAGCGGTTTCCGTCGGCGTCTCTGGACTCGCGCCCGCGGTTCCCGCAGGTCACATAGACAAAGCCGCGCTCCAGATACTGTGGCCCGAAGCAGCGCGGGCCGCCCAGCCACATATGCGGCATCTCCATATAGCCCGCCGAGTTGTTATTCATGATCACCGGAGCCGTCGCAGCTGTAAAGCCGTTCATACTGCCCTCCGGATCAATCACACCGCCCTCCTTCATATAAGGCGCCGGCACAAAAATGCTGAGCCGCTGGAACTTCGGAGTCGTCGCCTTCAGCGTATAAAGCACATCCTCCAGGCACCAGCAGTTGTACTTCTCATCAAAAAACCACTGGCCTTTCACATCCGCTAATTCCAGGGTTTTATTAATAATGGGAACTAATTCAGGCATTTCCAAACCCTCCTTTTTGTCTAATCGAAAACGACTCTTCCATAAAGCATATCCAGTCATTTCCATCGTTATCAGGTTACCACTTTCATTCAACATCCGGCAGCTGTGTCAGTCACGCCTGTCCGATTACTGTTTTCATTTTACATCAAACGGCCGCGTCGGTCATACTGCATTTTTTACGGTCTTTCATGCAAGAATTTCATCAGTGCCGACAGTTCCCTGTTCACATCGCTTCAATACAATCAGGAAGAAGCATCAACATGGCCGGCAGTCCCGATGTTATTTCAGATGCTGATCCAGCCATCCCCACAACACTTTCATATTCCAGTCGCTGGAATACTCTTTATCCTCATGATCTGCGTTCGGCAGCGGCACAAATTCCACGCGTCCCGCTCCCAGCTTCTGACAGATCGCGTTGACAAAATTCACGCTCTGCATAAAGGGAACCAGGCGGTCCATGCAGCCGTGCTCCACCAGCATCGGAGCCATCTTTTCATTGATGTAGGTTGCCGGGTTCGCTTTCGCCAGCCACTCATCTGACAGCTCCGACAGGGCGCCTCCCATGTAGCTGCTCTCCGCGGATTCCGGCGTGTCATGGTCAGCAAAGCTCACGCCATTCGCCCGTGCCTGGTCATCCATAGTGCGAAAATCCATCGGACCAAACTGATCGACCGCCGCCTGTACCGTGCAGTCGCCGTCGAAAATCCGACCTTCCTCCCCCGGGAACTGCCCGTTCGGGATATTCATGCCCATGATTGCCGCCAGATTGCCTCCCGCGCTCCCGCCGAGCGCGCAGATTCGATCGGGATCGATGGAATATTGTTTCGCATTTCGTCGAAGGAAGCGAAATGCCTCCCTGCAGTCCAGAACCGCCGCCGGGAAGATCGCCTCACCGCTCAGCCGATACTCCACGGATGCGATCGCGTAGCCGTGCTTCAGCCCCTGCAGATAGGGATCCATGTGATCGTCCCGCTTATCTCCCATGCCGAATCCGCCGCCGTGGAGATGAACCACCAGCGGGAACGGACCCTCCCCCTCATCCGGCAAGTACAAATCCAGGCATTGTGCCTTCGACTGACTTGCGTAAGGGATGTCCAGGTACTTGCGCTTTACCCAGCTGATATCCGCCATCTTCATCTCGAATCCGCCGCCCGGCTCTCCTTCCGGGGCATCGGAGAACCGAAGAGAGCCCTCCAGACTGTCATAATCCTCTACGCCAAACGCTTTCTTATCTTCACTCATTATATTCCTCACTTTCTAAACAGATTACTTTGAAACCTATCCCGGTTTGCATTTCGAATCGAGAATGTGGGCTTCCCATGGAAGACGATCTTACGATAAATGCCAGGACAGCCGAAGACCAACGCTTCCGCTGCCCCGGCATCGGGAATCTGTTACATCCGTTTCATCGTATAAACGCTTCTTCCGTTTTCATTTATTTCGCCAGAGCCGCATCTTTCTTTGCGTTTGCCACGCGATATTCCGGAGCATACTTCTCAACATTCGTCAAAATAACAAGGACAAGAATGATGACGCCAAAGATTGCTCCCATGTACGTATAGTCGAACCGGATTGCGCTGACCGCTGAAGCGCTCTGCGTTTCCAGCGTCGCGTCATAACCGGCAGAAGCCAGAATCCATGCGCACATACCGGAGCCAAATCCCATACCGATCTTAGAACCAATCGACTGTGCGGAGGAAATCAAACCTTCCGAACGCATACCGAACTTCCAATAACCATATTCTACCACATCCGGAACCAGAGCGAACACCGCGCTCAGCAGCGGACCGGCACCCAGTGAACGGATGATGACACCGATAATAATCAGAGTAGTATTGGTTCCCGCAAGACCTGCAATCACAAAACCGATAATAAGCAGCACTGCGCCAATCTCCAGGAAAAACTGTTTCGACCACTTGTTCGAAATTGCAGGCATCAGAAGCAGAATGATGATGCCAGGAGCCTGACCGGCAGCGATCAGGGTAGACATAAACATCGGATTGTTCAGAACCGCATTGCAAAAATAGGTCTGAGCAGCGATCGCATTTGCATTCATCAGCAGGCTGAAGACACCGATCAGAAGCAGCAGCCAGAAATACTTATTCTTTAAAACAGACGGAAGCTGCTCGCCAATCGTTGGCTTTGGTCCGGCATTGATATCCTTCTGTGCTTCTCCTTCATCCATTCCGATTTCTTTATTAAGCAAACCGGAAATCAAAATCAGTCCGCCGGCAATCAGTCCGAGAATAATGCTTGACCAGTGCCAGCCCAGCGACAGCACCAATGGTGTAATCGCAGAACCGGCGATCAGACCGATAATATTGTTTCCTACCGCGGAAAATGTCGCCAGCATCGTGCTGTCTTTCGGGTCGCGTGTCATCAGCGGAAGCATGGCGGTGTTCGCGATACCGAATATTGTGTAAACAATCACGGACATAAATATGTAGGTAAGGTATGCGTAAACCAGTTTCGTGCCGTCGGACGCTCCCGCCGGGACATGCATTAACAACACAATCCCCAAAAAGGTCAGCGGGCCGGAAAGAATCACCCACGGACGGGCTTTGCCCCACTTCGTATCCGTTTTGTCCACGACCATGCCCATCAACAGGTCACTGAATCCGTCAAAGATACGGCAGACCACGAACATGGTGCCGATCGCAGCTGCGCCCATCAGCGCGGTATCCGTATAGTAGCTCAGCAGGAATGCAGCGCCAATCTGACTGAAAATATTACCGCCGCCTGTGCCGAGACCATACAGAGTCTTCCGCCATAATGGGACTTTTTTGTTTGCATTCATTTGTAAAACCTCCTTTGGTTGATGATAGATTCGAGCCAGCCGTTCATCCCGGACACGGCTGACATCTTTTAAATCTAAACAAATTATAAACTATACACGATTGACAAGCAATTCGAATTCATGTACAATCTATTCCAGAACGGAATTGTGAATATTTCCGGTTTTCGTGTAATATCTGTCATCTGCTTTGTGAGGTTTGTCGATATGAACATTGAATATTTTCGTGAATTTACCGTACTTGCGGACTGTTCCAATTATCTGGAGGCTGCGGATCGGCTCTTTATCGGACAGTCCACTCTGTCCAAACACATTATTTCCATGGAAAAAGAGCTCGGCGTGTCACTGTTTGACCGCTCCTCGCGGCGGGTCGCTCTGTCAAAATACGGCAAACTACTGCTCCCCTATGCCAATACCATCGTTCAGACTCAGTATAGTTACACCTCCGCTCTGCAAAACGAGCTGGAATCCGAACGCGGCCGCGTGACAATAGGTACCATCGCTGCTACCGCGAAATATGGCATTACAACCCTGATTGCCAATTTCAAAAAGCAGTATCCCAGCAGCAGCATTCAGATGTTTGAAGGCGATCCGGACGATCTCGCATCGCAGCTTCAAAATCGCAAATGCGATGTAATCTTTGCACATCTTCCGGAGCGCAATCTGGCAGGCATGTCTTTCGAAAGGATTCACTATCTGGATGATTCGCTGGTCTGTATTCTTCCCAGAACACATCCTCTCTCCGGTGAAAAAGAGCTTCGTCTGGAGCAGCTGCGGGATGAGACCTTTATCGCTCTTGCGGAGAATACCACCGTACACCAGCTGATTCTGGACTGCTGTTACCGTGTCGGTTTTTCTCCCAAAATCGCCTTCATCTGCCACCGGGCAGACAGTGTCCTGGATCTGGTTACGAAGGGAATGGGCATCGCGATTCTGGCCGAATACATGACAAACCGGCCGGAGGACGGCAACTTCCCGGAGAACGCCCCGTTCGCAAGCGCTTCGATCCTTCCCCGCACAACCATCTCCGTAGACCTCTGCTATCGGAACAATGACGATCTTTCGCCGATGGCGAAGTGCTTTGTTGATCTGGTGCAGAAAACGGTGACTGCCGACATTCCTGCGGAGTTCAAATAGCATTTTGTGTCTGCTTTCTAATGAAAAACCTTAATGTAAAAACCTTTATTCATACATATTCGACTGCCAGATGATGTTTACCAGATGGCAGATGCATGCTTTCAGATCCTTTTCATCGAGGGTTCCATCGTGCAATGCCTGCCGGACATTCTCCTGATCCTCAATCCTCCCTGGCATGACCATATCGTTCCCGGCGCGCATGCAGCCTGCAGCAGTGCAGTCCGGACCATTGTGGGTGGTTGTCCAGTCCGTCATGATAAAGCCCATGAAGCCCCACTCGTCTCTGGCCGCTTTCGTACAGAGATCGTAGTTGTTCGCGGCATGGACACCGTTGATCTTATTATAACTGGTCATGATCATCATGGGCTGAGATTCCCTGATGGCAATCTCAAACCCTTTCAGGTAAATTTCGCGCAGGGTGCGTTCCGAGAGAATCGAATCCGAGCCCTGCCGGTTGTCCTCCTGATTGTTGCAGGCAAAATGCTTGATGGTCGTGCCGCAGCCCTTCTGTGACTGCACGCCGTCCGTCATCGCCGCCGCAGTCCTTCCGGTCAGCAGGGGATCCTCCGAATAGTACTCGAAATTTCTTCCGCACAGCGGATTCCGCTGGATATTCATGCCGGGTGCCAGCCACGAAGTAATCAGCAGCATCTGCATTTCCTCTCCGGCTGCCTTGCCAACCTCCGCCACCAGAGTCTGATCCCAGGTCTGCGCCAGCGCAGTTCCGACCGGAAACGCCGTACAATACTGGAAATATTCTATTCCTTCTGGTTCTTCCTGATTCCTGCAGAGATAACCGCCCTCCAGGCCTTTCTCGAACGGTTCCTTCACAACCCTGCCGTCCTTCACAAAATAGCTTTTGTTCAGGCGCAGCCCCGCCGGGCCATCCGCGAACACAATATCTGCCAGTCCCTGTTCCTTCGCGCAATCACTGCTCTGCGCCGCCGAGCCGGGCACCGAAATGCCCGCGGAGCCAACAGCGGCAAGCATCCCCTGTCCGGGGTCGCCGGTCGCAAGTCTGACCAGCTGGTCCTCTGTCAGATCATCCACAAACTCTTTCACTTTATTCGAAATCCGCTCGTATTCTTTTCCGTAAAGAACCGTCCCGGTACAAAAGTCCACGCTGTCAAATGCAAGACGGAAGATGGGAGTGCCCGCACTTTTCGACTGGCTCAGAACGGCTTCACGGCGTGCCTGTACCTTTTCCCGGGAGCCCTGAAGCTCACGCAGGCAGTCTGCAGCATTTATTTCTGCGCCGTCCGTGCTCTTTGCAGCTTCCGGCTCCTTCTCTGCGTCAGCCCCGATGGATATGGATGTGTCGGACATTCCCTTCTGCAATGAACAAATATGCTCCGTTTTTACCAGCACAGTATCCTCGTCAAGGTTGATGGTTCCTTTCAGTGCCGCGTTTTCGAGGCTGTTTCCCACAAAGACCTCATACAATCCTTTTTCCAGCACCCAGCCTGGTGTTTTCTCACAATAGGAAGCCAGATCATATGCAGTAAAGCAGATTTCCAGCTTCTCGCTTTCTCCAGGTCTGAGTTCCCTTGTCTTCGCGTAACCGACCAGCCTGCGGTACTCTTTTGCCATACGCTCCTGCGGACAGGATGCATACACCTGTACCGTCTCGCGGCCTGCCGTATCCTTTCAAAAGGAAGACCCCGCCGGGAAGCTTCTTTCACAGAAATTTCCGGAAGAACTCGCACTGCGCATCATTGCACTTTGCGGCCATCTCCAGCTTCATATTTAAGTGAAAGACATGCCCCAGCTCATGGTCCTTATCGCCGTAGAACTGAAACTCACAGGGTATGCGGCATTCCAGCAGCCTGTTGTAGAGGAGCGATGCCTGTGTCAGCAGAAAATCCCCGGTGCAGGTCATAAAATACGCAGGAACATAATTCTCCGTGATGACCTTCGGCACACAGATTTTCTCCATATTTTCCTCTGTGGCCCCATCCTCAAACAGGTCTTCCATCAAGGCCATAGTCAGGCCATCCATACCCACTTTTTCATCCATCCAGTAAGCGCCGCAGTTCAGCGCAATCGCCGTGGGGCGAAATCCTTCCGGCACCGTAAACGGGAACTGCGCGGCATACTCCGGATTCGTGCAGATGCCCGCATAAAGCCCCGCCGCATGGGCGCCCGCAGAATCTCCCACGATAAACACATGCTCCTTATCCATTCCATACTCTTCCGCATGGGCGAGCACCCAGGTTACCACCAGATTGGTATCCTCCTGGCTCGCCGGAAACTTATACTCCGGCGCGAGGCGGTAAGTGAAATTCACTACCGCAAACCCTCTCTCGGCCAGACTCATACAGTAGAACTGATAACGCTCTTTGTCTCCATACACCCAGCCGCCGCCGTGAATGCTGATGATCACCGGCAGGACATCTCCCTCTTTATCCTTTGGCCGATAGACGTCCAGCAGCTGGCAATCCGCGTCATTGCCATAGCGGATATCGTCAAAGCGCTGCACATCATCTGGCGTGGTCAGTCCTGCATCTCGGATATCGTCTCCCTTTTTAAATTCGATTCTTATCGTATCGCTTGCCTGTGACATAGTTTCCTCCTCAGCACAGACTTCCGTCCGTCCATATCTGTTCTTTTGAATACACAATGTTGCCTGTCCCTCCGTCAATGCGCCCATTCGGCCCCATTGCCTTGGCAATCCAGCCCTTCTTACCCCGAAATTCCATTGGCAGATCGTCTGTATTTCCGACCTTGATGTCTTCGCAGACCCCGATTACGCCATCGATGATATCCAGAGGTGCTTCTCCGTTTCCATGAGAAAGCAGAATACGGTCGTATTTACCGGCGACCTTTTCTTTGACTTTTTTCAGATTTTCCTCATAATGCTCGATCGAAATTGAATGATTCTCATGCATAAAGGTAAAGCCATTGCAGGCATCTCCAAGCAACAGCATTCTTTCGTTTTTAAGCAGCATCACCACGGAGCCTTTGGTATGTCCCGGCAGTTCATAAATCTCAATGCTCTCGCCGCCAAGATCAAAGCGGTCCCCCTCTTTTAAATCCCTGTAAGAAGAAAACGGTATCGTTGGAATATAGTCCTCTTCCGTCACGACCACCCCATCCTCTGCCAGAGCCATACCCTCATGACGGAACTTATCATCGCCATGCAAATCATAAATGTATTCGTCAACATGACTCAGATACTTGTCGCAATCCATAAATTCTCCGCACCCCATCGCATGATCCGTATGACCATGGGTAAGAAGCACAATCAGCGGCTTGTCCGTCAGCTGATCCACCACCTGGCGCAGGCTTCCGAAGCCGCTCCCGGTATCAATGAGCGCAGCCCTGTCATCCCCTTCCACCAGATAGCACAGTTCCGTGCAGACTGCATAAATACGAGTGACACGGCCGGTTACTTTCTCTGTTCGAAACGTAATCATAGAGTTCTCCTTTTATGAATCGGGCAGGGTAATTTTTCAGCCCTGCCCGTGTGCGCGGCGCAGCGTACCCCTGCGCCTTTGATGCTACTATCCTTTATGAAAGATGCTTCTTGGCCAGTGTTGCTTCCACCTGATCCTTATACTTATCAATGTCCATAAAGAATACGACAATCAGAAGCAGTACCGCAATAATCAGTCCATACCAGCCAAATGCAAATTTGATAGCAAACACTGCCGATGCAGACTGTACTTCCGCAAGTCCGTCGTAGCCGCCTGCTCCGTTCGGGCGTAAAAGGACATAATCTTGCGGATACAGTGTACTGTCTCTTCCGACGCCTGCTCTTTCGTATTTGTAAAATACAATTCCTGATACTGAGGAAAATTATCATCCAGAAATTCCCTGCTGATGATCACCAGAAAACCGGCAAGTTCCTTTTGTTCTCTCAGTGAAGGATCTGTAAATACATTATGTACAAACTCTGAGTTAATCGTAATAAGCCGACCCGGCGCGGCATCATAGCTTTTTCCGTTAATAATGTGACGGTTATTTCCTTTCAGATTGTAAACGATTTCAAGGTCCTCGTGCCAGTGCGGGTCATAAATATAAGGACCGGTCATGTCAGAGCGAAGCTCATTAAACGTGAACGGCGGATTTGTATAATTAAAAATTTCATGCTTGACGGTTGAAGTACTCATAATCAATCCACCTGTTTTTTCTATCGTTGTTCCCTGATTCAGAATTTCGAACATTACAATATTCAGAAAACTCTCCTGGATGTAAACCTCCAGCCTTCCGTTGCCCTTCGCATCCGATTTTTCTCGAATCGCGCTTCTGGCATATCTCCATCCTTCCTTCCGTGGAGTGTAGTATTGTCTCCTATCCTAAATGGGCCGCTGATCTGAATACGGAGTATCATTACAGCAAAAAGATATTTCTAGTAAAACATTCCGAAATATCTTTTAGAAGTTACAGTTCTAACGAATCTGGCTTTAGCAAAAAATCAAATACATTCATAATCAAAATTCCATCATCATTATAAAACGGTTTCGGTGTGTTTGATGTGATAACCATCTTTTTAAAGGAATCATTTATTTGGGTAAACGGCCTGATTTCCTGTACCATCTTTTCCTCATTTTCGAGTGTATACGCCGATTGAATATAATACCTCTTTGATCCTTTGTTACAAATAAAATCGACTTCTAATTGTTTCTTTTCAATTTTTCCTGATTTGCCCTTCTGTGCAATCGTTAAATTACCAATATCAACCTTAAAACCTCTTTTTCTCAATTCATTATATATTACATTCTCCATGGAGTGCGTTACTTCTATCTGTCTGAAATTCAATCGCGCATTTCGAAGACCCATATCCATAAAGTAATATTTCACGGGCGTTCCAATATATGACCGTCCTTTGATGTCATACCTCTTTGCCTCTTCTATTAAAAACGAATCTTCAAGATAATCAATATATTTTGTTATAGTGGTTGCCGTTATTTTTGACTGATTCACGCTTTTAAATGTCTTCTGCAATTTATTGGGATTTGTCAAAGAGCCAATCGCTGATGAAAGAACATCCAGTAATTTCTCCATTTCACCAACATTCCTCACCTTATTTCTAATAACAATATCCCGGAGATAGGTTTCCTTAAACAAATTATCTAAAAGAGCAGTCTTCTGCTCATCTGTTTCAGCCAATACAACAATTGGAATTCCACCATATATGATATATTCATTCCAACCATCATAATAATGTCCATTATACACGCTCATAAATTCGGAAAAGCTCAAGGGGTACATGCGAACCTCATCACCGCGGCCTCCAAATTCCGTGGCGATATCTCTTGATAAAAACTTCGCATTGCTTCCTGTCACAAACACATCACAGTTCTTTTTATCAGCAAGTCCATTGAGCACACTTACAAATTCCTCTAAAAGCTGAACCTCATCTAAAAGGAAATAGTATTTATCTGCGTCTTTTAACTGTTCTTTTGCCCATGGATAGAATACCTCCGGGTCTCTGAATTCCTTGTTATCATACAAGTCGAATGCCATTTCTATAATGTGATCTTCCGGGATCCCCCGTTCAAGCAAGTACCTTTTGAACAGCGTTCGCAGCAAATAGGACTTTCCGCATCTGCGAATCCCCGTAACTATTTTAATTAAACCATTATCCATGCGGTTAACGAGTTGTCTCAGATAAGAATCTCTTTTAATTTCAGTATCCATCCAATCACCCCTATCAAAAGATATTTCAGTGTAAAATTCCCTAAATTTCTTTTAGTATACCACAAGAGATTACTTATTTCAATCCCCTGGAATTTTTCCTGATTCATCCAGTATAGGTATATTTATTGTATATTTAATATTTTATTAGTTGACTTTCGTTCAATTATGTATTACTATTACAACGTAATTTCCAATATGCCATATAAACAGCCGCAGCGAAACAGGAGGAGAAAACATGACTCGTGGAAAAATACAATTTGTCGGAACTGACTGGAGAGTGTACAGCACTGTAGAATTTAATGGTGATATGTATCCTTCCGGGCACGGAAATGAAATTATCACACATTTTAAAAATGGAGGTTTTCAGGATAAAGACGATTATGAAAAATATGCATTTGACTTTGACGACAGGAATTTTGGTTATGGTCATTCCGGTTATGGGCTGATTACATCGCTTGGGACATACGATGGTTCTTCAGCCTTTACCTTTAACGAGCACTATACAGATTATCTATACATTGTTAATGAAAGTGAAAAAGATATTACTCTTTCCAGCAGGGAAGACAGAGAATCTCCAGGAAAGGATGTCATTCTGCCCACAGGGAAAATGGCAATTGTTTGCTTTTACACTGTGGAGGAAATTGTATCCCGGGAAAAGCTCGTCTCCAAAGAGATGCCTCGCGCCAGAGATATCGAAAATATCCTTGGTGTGCTTGAATCTCTTTCCGTTACTCTTGAAAGACTGCAAAAACTGATTGCAGACTATAGCAGCCGGCTGCAATAAACAGGAAGCAACTTTCATGTGCGAACCGATCTGCTGTCGAGCGAAGCGAGGGGCGTCTCCATAGAAAAAGCACGGACCAGGCTTTACACCCAGTCCGTATTTCAATGCACAGTATGAATCCTCCGCCATCCACCGACTGGCGACAGGTAAAATTTCGTCCCTTTTACGCCGCACGGTCCTCTTTTCTCTTGTTCGAGGCAACGGCTCTTCTCTTGATCTGGAACGCGTCGAACCACATCACGGCCAGCATGATCGCGCCCTTTGCGATGTACTGGTAGTAGGTGTTCAGTCCGGCCAGCTGCATGCCGTTTGCAAGAAGTCCCATGATCAGGACACCGGCGATACAGTTTGCGATCTTGCCGTCGCCGCCGCGGACGGATACGCCGCCGACCAGGACGCCGGTCAGGACGGTGATCTCGGTGCCTGCCGCGGTACCTGCCGCAGCCTCTCCGACGCGGGCCGTCAGAATAACGGAACCGATGCCGCAGAACAGTCCCGCCACACAACCGATGGCATACTTCATGCGTTTGACATTGATGCCGGCCAGCCTCGCAGCCGCCTCATTGCCGCCAAGTGCAAATACGTAACGTCCGAAATAGGTGCGGTCCATGACAAAGCTCATAATGATTCCGAAAATAACCATCGCGATGGTCGCGTAGGTCAGGCTCGGATGGAAAATGGTTCCCTGACCGATTGCCTTGAAGCTGTCCGGCAGGTTGGAAATCGTCTTGGAATTCGTGATCACGTACGCAACGCCCTGATATACGGTGCTAAGGCCGATGGATACAAAAATACGCGGCAGCTGCAGAAGCTGTTCGAGCAGAGTGCCGAGTGCGCCGAACGCCATGCTGACTGCGATGGTGATGATAACGACCAGCGGAATCGGTATGTTTGTATTCGTAAGCATCAGCGCCGCCAGAACGCCGCAGATACTCATCTGATACCCGACGGCCATGTCCAGGCCTCCGGACATCATGATCAGCGCGATGCCGTAGGTACAGATGATGATGTACGCGTTCTGGTTCAAAATATTCAACAGATTCTTCACGGTCAGAAAGTTCTTGCTCGTGAAGGTAAATACAATACAGATGATCAATAGTAAAACCCAGGCGAGGTTTCTTCTGCAAAAATCAACTACCTTTGACATATTCTACTCCTCCTTCATCCCGGAAGCCAGCTCCAGTACACGATCCTGGCTGAAATCCGGCTTCAACAGTTCTCCGCTGAGTCTTCCTTCATGAAGCACCAGTATCCGGTCGCTCATGCCGAGCAGCTCCTCCATCTCCGAAGATATCATCAGGATGGATTTGCCCTGCTCGACAAGGCTGTTCATCAGCTTATAGATTTCCTGCTTTGCCCCAACGTCAATGCCCCTCGTAGGCTCATCAAAAATCAGGATGTCATTGTCGGCGGCCAGCACCTTCGCCACAACGACCTTCTGCTGATTGCCTCCGGAGAGGTTGCGCACCTCCTGCTTGACGGATGGCGTCTTGATCTCCAGCGTCTTCACAAAACGGTCGGTCAGCTCATCCAGCTTTTTGAAATTGAGAATGCCCATGTGGCTGACCTTTTTCATGCTCATAATCGGGATATTCCACTCGATGGTGTAATCCAGAAATACACCTTCCAGCTTCCGGTCCTCCGGCACCAGGCCGACGCCCATCTCTACCCCGTCCGCGGCGGAGGCCGCTTTCAGCGGCTTTCCATTGATCAGAATCTCGCCGCTCTCCGGCTTCACATCGCCGCAGAGCATCTTCGCCAGCTCGGTACGCCCCGCACCGACCAGACCGGCCAGGCCAAGAATTTCACCCTTCCGCAGCTCCAGATTGATATGAAAATCCCCGTTTCCGGTCAGATCCTTTACCTGCAGCACCGGCGCGCCGATCGTGACGTTCCGCTCCGGGAATTTCTCGGTGAGTTCACGCCCGATCATGTATTTGATCAGATCCTTTTTTGTAATATCCGCTACATTCCTTGTCACCACATACTGCCCGTCCCGGAACACCGTCACACGGTCGCAGAGCTCGAACAGCTCCTCCAGGCGGTGGCTGATGTAAATAACGGATACGCCCTTTTCCTTCAGTCGGCGCACGATGCGGAACATGTTTTCCACCTCCGCCATCGGGATCGAGGCGGACGGCTCATCCATGATCAGCACCTTGCAGTTCTTTACGACCGCTTTCGCGATCTCTACAATCTGCATCTGCGCCGTGGAAAGCATCTGCACCTGTGTCGAGACATCAATCCTGACGCCGAGGTCCTCCATGACCTCCTCCGAGCGGCGCCGCATCTCTTTGAAGTCCGGCATAAAAGGCCGTTTTCCCACCTGATCGCCGAGAAAAATATTTTCCATAATACTTAACGACGGCACCAGATTCAGCTCCTGGTAGACGACGCCGATGCCCGCGTTCTTGGCAATCGACGGGGTCAGCTTTTCATAGGTCTTCCCGGCAATGGTAATGGTTCCGGAGTCCGGAGTGATCGCACCCGATATTGTTTTGATTACGGTCGATTTTCCGGCGCCGTTCTCTCCGATCAGTGCGAGAATCTCTCCTTCTTCCACATCGAAGGATACATTGTCAAGCGCCACTACACCAGGATATGTTTTGGTCACGTTTTTTACTTCCAGTACTTTTGCCATAAGATATCCTTTCTGCCAAAACGGGCCGCTGCAATGCGCAGCAGCCCATTTCTGTCGTTCTATGTTTTTGCTCTGTTTTCATCAGTCGTCCGGATAGTACTCATCGATCGTATCCGGGGTGATCTCGATGCAGCGCTCAGAGTAAACCTTGTCTACAACACGGTCTGACCAGGAGCCATCCATCAGCTTGTAGCAGGTCATCGGAGTGCCTTCACCAAGCATTACCGTACCGCGGATCACGGAGTCGCCCGTTACAGAACCCCTGATCTTCTCTCGGATAAACTCAGCGGTATCTACTGTAAATACAGCAAACTCATCGGTGTCAATACCGGAAGCCATAACGGCTTCGTTTGCACCCTGTCCCTGATCCGTACCATAGGTCAGAATCACCTTCAGGTCTTCATTATTCATCAGCATCATTTCTGCATAGCTCTGCGGCACGGAAGCTCCATCCGCCTGTGTCGTCTCATGCTCTTCTACGATCACAGCCTTGGAGGTGTATTCCTCAATCTCACGAAGGCCATCGCATCTGCTCACTGCATCCTCATTCTCAGAGTTGGTCAGCAGGCCGACCTTGATGGAACCATCCTCTGCATCCGGGAACGTTTCCTCGATCCAGGCCGCTGCAAGCTGTGCTTCTACCTGTCCGGATTCCTTCTGGCTGATGTTGATGCAGACATCATATGCATCCGCGTTATCCAGCACCGTACCAATAACGATGATGAACGCGCCTTCCTCTCTTGCCTTCACCAGTGAATCAGAGATAGAAGAAGCATCTACCACGAAGCAGATGATGTAATCCATTCCCATGGAAACAAAGTTCTCTACGGTCTGGATCTGCGTCTGCGCATTGCCGTTTGCATCGGCCACTTCATACTCCATACCATAACCGGTGAAATACTCTTCCATCTGGTTCGACATATCAGTGAAGAACTCCGAAGACATCATCAGTGCGGAAAATCCGACTTTCTTTCCGGTCAGATCTGCGCCTTCCGCTTCTACCGCATCAGCAACCTCCTCCGCTACGCTCTCCGCCTCGGTTTCTTCCTCCGCCATCGCGGTTGTAAAGCTTCCCAGGCATCCCAGTGCCATGCAGCCTGCCATCAGCAGCGCCATAAGTTTCCTTTTCATAAAAATCTACCTCCATCACGTTCTCCGCACACTCCCGCGCGGGAAATGAAGCAATTCGATCTGGAAATCCTGTTTTCCATTCCTCCGACAGGCCTCCCTGTGAATTACTCCTGTTTTTGTTATAGCGAAAGGATATCAGAAATTTCCTTCGTTTTGGGGTGGAAAAATTTGTGAAACGGTGGCGATTTTTGCATTTTTTCCGTTTTGCGTCAGAATCACCTTTTCGCAGTCCTCTCTCATGTCATCCGGTGTCTTTGAAAAATACAAAATGCGGATTCCTCTTTCTGCCGCTCCCTGCAGATAGGTGCGCAGAGCAAGCGTTTCTTCCAGCGTCAGGCCGCTGTATGGGCTCTCCAGTATCATGGTATTCGGGTGCGCCAGCTCCCATCGATAAATCGAAAGAATTTTTCTCTGAATCCGGTTCAGCTCGTCAATCTGCTCAATATCCGGGCGGATCCCCGTCGTCCGGTAAAATTTATCTGCAATATTCCGGCGGATATCCAGACGGATCACTCTGCCCGGGCCTCGTCCGGCGCGCTGCGGAATCGGCAGCAGCAGGTTATCCGTAATGTCCAGATTGCCAACCAGACTTTCCCCGCTGTTGGCCGGTATCACCGCCGTGTCCAGACAGAAGCTGCTTCCCGGCTCCGGGACATGCGCTCTCACTTCCCTGTCCCAGAAGGCCGGATTCTGTCTCTGCACAAAGGAGAGATAATGCCAGATTCCGTCCTCCATCTCCCATTCATAATCATACATACCCAGAAAACCATTCGCGGACTCCACAGTTTCAGCTGACAAAGGTATCTCCGTCTTCGTCTTGTCCCTTCCATCTGCCACTTCTCCTGCTTTCCCCGCTTTGAGAAGCTCCATACCGTCTCGGACAGCCATATCTGCCCGCACGACTGCATCAGCTTCTCGCTCTGTAAGTTCTGCGGCTGTTCCCTGTCCCGCTGCGCCTGCCACAGGTTCCCGCTCTGCCGGGTCTGCCTCACCTGACTCAGCGGCTGTCCCCGCCGGGCGCCGCAGGCAAAGACGAATCCGATTGTCGATCCGTCCCCACTCTTTCAAATCAATGCCTGCTGAAAGAATCTGTATCCGGTTCGCAATCTCCGCGAACAGCGTATAGCATCTTGACAGTATGACAAACGTAATACCCTCCTCGTTTGCCCTGCGAATCAGTCCGCAGATCTCCTCTGCCTCTTTTCCCTCATATATGCCACGCGTGGCATCCAGAATGATCAGGCGCGCGCCATGCATATTTGCTTTCAGGATACTCAGCTTCTTCCGCTCCGTCTGGCTGAGCATCCAGAGGTTTTCATCCGCCCGAATATTCACCTGTTCTTTTCTCAGATATGCATTTACATCCCGTTCCGACCTTTTCCGGTTATAGAGGCGCCAGGAAGACGGAAGATGCCGCACTGCTTCCAGATTCTCCGCCACGCTCATCGTCTCCACGAGATCCTGTTCCGCAGTGATCGTATAAATCCGATAATAATACGCCGTATTGCGGTCGTAATCCTCCACCTTTTTCCCATTCAGAAAAAGACTGCCGCCTTTCAGCGCGCAGTCTCCTGCAAACACCTTCGCCAGTGTCCGTATCCCACTGTCCTCGATTCCCTGAATATACAGGATATCACCCTCGTAGATTTCAACGTTATAATCGCGCAGCGTGTCCCCGCCCACATCATCCAGACAACCGTGCACGATTCGCAGCAATTCCTTCATATTCAATCACCCGCATTCGTATTTCCATTCCCCGACCCGTTCTTCGCGGCGCTCCTCGAATCCTTCGTTCTCCGCGCAGCAGGCAGGCAATACCGAATTTCAATCCGCATCACACCTGTGATTTTTCCTCGTAACGCACACGCGCAAACACATCCACCACCGGCATGGTCACAACCGCATCCGTGCCCTCGCCCTCCATCGAGCGGTAGTGGATGCCGCTGTCCTCGCCGAAGGTCAGCTTCAGGCGCGCGTTGACATTGTTCAGAGCAATTCCCGAATGCCGGCTCCCTTTTCGTCCTGCCTCGTACAGCTGACCGCTCATTCGCTCGTTCAGGGCGGCGAGCTGTTCCGGGCTCATGCCAACGCCGTTATCCGAAATCAGGATCACCAGCCGCTCATTGGCAAGAAAAATATGAAGATCGATTCTTCCTTTTTTCGCGCTTTTTTCGAGGCCATGGATCATCGCATTTTCCACCAGCGGCTGCAGGGTCATCTTCGGCAGATAATAATCATAGATTTCATCCGTCTCCACCTCGACCCGCATATCCAGCTTATCCTCAAACCGGTATTTCTGAATGTAATAATAATCCTGAATATGGTTCAGCTCCTCGCGGACACGCACCAGACTGTCGTTGTTGCTGATGCAATAGCGGAAAAACCGCGACAGGATCTCCGTCATCTGCGCGATCTCCGTCTGTCCGTCCATCAATGCGCGGCTGCGGATGCTGTCCAGCGTATTATACAGAAAGTGCGGGTTGATCTGCTCCTGCAGCGTCGAGAGCTCCATCCGTTTCCGCAGCAGGCGCAGCTCCTCCGTCTCGCCGGATTCCCAGGGGATCCGGTCCTGCGTCTTTTTCCGCTTCTCCTGCGCGGTCAGGAATTCGATTATTTTTTTCTGCCGGTACAATTTTACACTGGCCAGGATCAAAAGAATCAGCAGAATCAAAATCACCGCCGCCATCACAATCTTCATTCCGTTCATTTTTATACTCCCAGGTAATCCATCCGTTTCTCTCGTCTGCGCACATTCAGCCTGCCCCAGTGCATCTGTACTCTCATTTCTCTACAACTCCCGCAGACTCAGCTGCTATAGATTCTCCTGTAATCCGTCGGCTTAATCCCTGTATTCTTTTTGAAAAGCTTTGAGTAATATTTTTCGTCCGGATAACCAACCTTCGCGGCGATTTCCCGCACCGTCAGGTTCGTGTTCTCCAGAAGCTTCTCAGACTCCTCCAGACGCACCTGCGTCAGAAATTCATTAAACCCAATCTGCATCTCGCTCTTAAACAGCTTACTCATATAAGTCGGAGAGACATTGCCGGCCTCCGCGACATCCTCCAGAGAAATCGGCTCGGCATAGTGCTCACGCACATAGCGGACCGCCAGCTGGATCGGTTTGCCCATCTTCTCCTTCAGCTTTTTCTGCTCTTCCTCGACATATTTCTGGCAGGCAAGGTACAGGTTGCGGATCACCTGCTGAAAATTGCGCGCATTCAGATACGCATAATAACTATCCTCCTGCATACGTGTCTGCCGCTCCGGATCCTCAAAGCAAAAAATAATTTCCGCCTGCAGCTTAAAAAAGCACTGCATCATATCCCGGGGATTCCTGCCATTTAAGCGCACCGCCCTCTGGTAGACCCGCTCCATCAGATCGCTTAGTTCTTCCTGGCGCAGATAGCGAAGGCAATCGAGCAGCGTCTGTATTTCCTCCCGCGTGATCAGCTCCTCCATGGAAAATCCCGGGAGCTGTGCAATCTGATCATAATCCAGCACACCGTTTCGCGTCAGTACCAGGCGCCCCCACTCTGCGCTGTGCGCCTCTTCAAATGCCGTAAACAGGTCAGAAACGGAATGATAGATCCGGCTGCAGCCGATGCTCAGACGGATATCTCCGTAGATCTCGCGCAGATCCCGGATCTTATAATAAAGAGCCAGCACCGCCTGACGAATCTCGTTTTTCCTTTCCTGCA
This sequence comes from Lachnospiraceae bacterium, assembly GCA_021199475.1. Taxonomy (GTDB): domain Bacteria; phylum Bacillota; class Clostridia; order Lachnospirales; family Lachnospiraceae; genus Choladousia. The sequence continues at coordinate 8,575 of JAJQHZ010000151.1, read as the reverse complement.
TATAATTTGCAACCAGAATGTAGCCCATATAAGTGTTGTTTCCATAGTACCGGACATAATCCGGAAAGCTCTCCTGAATGTAAACCTCCAGCCTTCCATTGCCCATCGCATCCGATTTTTCCAGAATCGCGCTTAGACTGGAAAAAACACAGAACACCTGATAGCATCCGGGCTCGAACTCTGTGTGGAAGGCCTGATTGCAGCTCTCCTCACAGGAAAAGCAGGCGTCGTCCACCGTCTCATCCCGATAAAGCAGCTTCGCCCAGAAGCGTTCCATTGCCTTGCGGTTCTGATTCTCCTGCAGCACATACAGCGTCTTACTCTGCTCCGCCAGATGGTTTCGCTCATCGATGCGCGCACAGATCGTCCTTAAAGTATCGTTCAGCTGCTTTTCGTCAATCGGCTTCAGCAGATAATCCATGACGTTCAGCTGAATCGCACTTCTGGCATACTCAAAGTGGCGGTAGCCGCTGATCAGCACAAAAAGCGGATCCACATTTGCATCCCGCACCCGGCGGATCAGTTCAATCCCGTCATAGACCGGCATCTGAATATCCGACAGGACAAAATCCGGCCGGTTCCTGACAATACTTTCCAGAGCCTCCGCTCCGTTGCGGCACTCATCCACAATCTCAATATCCAGCTCCTGCCAGTGTCCCAGCTGGCGGATCAGCTGAAGGATTTTCGGCTCATCGTCCGCGATAATCACCCGGTACTTCACAAACGGCCTCCTGTTCTTTCTATCTCCGGTTTATTCATGAACCAGCATCCCTGTAAACGGTGGCACCTGAAAATTCTCACAAAACAGCCTGCATTTACAGAGGAATATAAAATAGATATTGTCCCCGCTAAGACGCAGGGTTTCGTAATTTGCCTGCCCCTTGGCGATGATAACCTCCGCTTCCTCCCAGATGGCTTTCGCCTGCCCTGACAGCTCCGGCAGCCAGGTACCGGCAATTCCATTGCCATTGTCGTACACCTCCGCCACTTCCGGCAGGCCGATTTCCCGCGCATCCTCCATCGTCACATCATTTGAGACAGCCTGTCCCTTTACTAACACCTTCACGCGAAGCTGCGGATACCGTTCCCGGATCACCTCCAGAAACAGCTTATCCAGCACCCCTTCCCCCGCATTGTCCGTCAAAAAGAGCAAATTCCGGCTCCTGCTCAAATCCTGCTTCAGGCTCTCATAGGCCTCGCCAGTGACGCTATTTTGCTCCACTTCCTCCAAAAGCTTCTCCAGATAGGATTCCTCCACATTCTTCACCGCAGAAAAGTCGATATAATTCCCCACCAGAGAAAACTGCAGCGCTTTTCGCAGAGGGTCATCCGCGCTGTGAATCTGCTCCCGGATGCCCTCCGCCTTCTCCAGCATGAGCTGATTGTAATAAGACTTTTCCCTGGAATAATCAGAAACCTCGCCGAACAGTTCCTTTCGCACCCGATCAATATCCCGCACAATCACCGGCGCGCAGGTCTCCTTCGGAGCATCGGATAAAATACCGCACATTCTCTGTAAAAATGCAAGCTTCTGCTCTTCCGCCGCATTCTCAGGTATCTTGTTAAGCTGTTTTCCGGCCAGACACTGAATGCATTCCGAACGCAGTAAGGTATTCATACTATTTTCTCCTCATAAGTTGATTGACAGTAAGGATCTGACGCAAACCAACATGCCCAGATTGTGCCGAATCATGCATGAAGCACAGTTCCTAACCTTTTACAGCCGAAGCAACCCGCATCAACTAGCCTTTTCCCCGCCGCATGGCCGTCCCTGCGAATCTCTCACGGTTTGCACATTTTCTCATAACTATACTTTGCAGAAATTGCAGTTTCTTCAGATTTCAAACCTTCAAAAAGCAGATCCCTTTACAAAAACTTCCGGAAGGATTCGCACTGCGCATCGTTGCACACGGCGGCAATCTCCGACTTCATGTTCAAGTGGAACACATGACCAAGCTCATGATCCTTGTCGCCATAGAACTGAAATTCACACGGCACCCGGCACTCCAGCAGTTTGCTGTAAAGCAGCGGCGCCAGTGACATCGTGCATTCCTCCTTCTATTAGGAACCCTCGGTTATAAAACCTCTGCGACAAGATTTCACGCATGAATCCTTCACTCCCATGAAACCATTATAGATAAAGTAACCATTTAAGTCAATAAAGACAATCCGGAATCTGGCAATTCTCCGGTTTCCGCAGCTCAAAGCAGACATTTTGATTGAATCAGAAAATGATTCGTGTGACGCAAAGGTATGAATCGGAATGCAAGCATTCCATACCTGATCTTTTATCCCTTGTCTCAGAAAATAAGATGTGTTATAGTTTTTATCGGGAGCAAAGCCCCCGACCATATCAAATGATTTTCACCTCGCACCCGTGGTAAAGCAGACGGCAGTAATACCAAACCGTCCGGAGGATTCACCCATGAAGAAAAAGCACCGGCTTCCCCTGACCATTATTCTGGTTGTTGTATTTGTATATATCGCGCTCCTGCTCCTTCTGATGAAAGCGGAGGCAGACGAGCCCTTGTCCTCGATTGATACCTTTATCGATGCCCTGTGGTATTCGGTGGCGACGCTGACCACCGTCGGCTATGGTGACATCACCCCGGTCACGCCCATGGGCCGGGCGATTGGCGTTGTCTTTGTACTGCTTTCCACCGGCATCCTGGTTACTTTGATCAGTACGCTGCTCTCGTTTCTGACAAGCGAAGGATTTCCACTGTTTCGTCTTTCCTTCCTGAAGCGCAAGGACTGGTTCTATTTTGCGGATGCCAGCCCGGAATCGGTCACCCTTGCCGGGCAGATCCTGCAGAGCGAGCCGCGTGCCGTGATTATTTACGGTCTGAGCAAAAGTCAGATTGCGGAAACGCCGGATTATCCCTGCCTGTTTGTCAATGTCTCTCCGGAGCGCATCGCGGAGCTCAAAGGGGATACCGGCAACCGGTGCAGCGTCTTTTTTATGAAGGAAAACGATATCGGCGTCAACGCAAAGGCTGCCAACATTTCGCAGCTTCCGGTAGAGGTTTACGCCCGAACGGTCAGCGGAGAGGAAATGCTCTCCGGAAATATTCATTTTTTCCACTCTTACGAATGCTGCGCACGGGAATACTGGCGGCAGAAGCCGCTGCTGCGAAGCGAGCGCCGGATTGTCCTGCTCGGCTTTGGTCATTATGGGGAGGCTCTGCTCAAGTACGCAATCCTTACCAATGTCATCTCGCCGGAGCACCATGTCGCCTACCATATTTTCGGAGGCTCGAACCGTTTTCTGAGCATCCACGCAAACCTGAGTGGTCTTTTTTCTGTTCAGGAGGAAGCGGATGACCGGGATTCCATTCTTTTTCATTCCTCTTCCTGGACGTCGAAGCACGAGCTGCTTGCGTCCGCGGACCGGGTCATTATCTGCTGCGACGATGAGCAGGAGGGATGGGATATTTTCTGGCAGCTGCGCCGCTATTATCAGATCTGCGGGCGCATTGACCTGAGGAGCAGCCGGTTTATCCCGGATGTTTCTCACTTTGGCGTGGCAGAATCCATCTATACGCCGGAGCATGTCCTTCGCACTACATTAAATCAGGTGGCCATCGCTATGAACGACCTCTACCGCAGCAGCCATCCGCAAAACGCCCTGGGATGGGATGCACTTGGCGACTATCTCCGTCAGTCCAAAATCGCCGCGTCCGAACATATATTTGTAAAGGTCCGGATTCTGCTGGAAAAGCAGAATGAAACACTAACGGAGCTGACGCCGGAAACGCTCTCTCAGGCTTATGCCGCTTACCAGAAAAACATTCAGGATAAAGCCTGCCTGGATGCGTACCGCCAGATCGAGCACCTGCGGTGGATGCGGTTTTATCTGTATCACAACTGGTCCCGCGGTCCGGTTCACAGCCAGACGCTCCGGCAGGACCCGCGCCTGTGCCCTTACGACGAGCTGACGCCCCAGGCGAAGGCCTATGGGGATTATTCCTGGGAACTGCTGGGGGAGCTTCAGCTTAAAAGTGACGGGTGAGGCTTTCCACTACATTCTCCTCCAGTTCCCTGCAGGCATCCAGAATTTCCTGTATCTGTTCCGGCCGGATGTGATCAATATGAATCCCACAGGTACACACGACCGTACAATTCTGACGCCTGGCTACCGTTTCCGCGATCCGGCGGGCAATCTCCTCATCCTTATGCCCCAGCCGGTTCAGAACTGAGGACGTGACGCTGATCCCCTCGCCGGTCAGGCTCGGCCGGGCGATCGACAGAACTGCGGATCCAATGTGTCCATTTTTGTCGTCGCGAATACAGATGGTATAGTCCGGCCCCATCGGAATCACATCGCAAAGAATCGTAATCCCGCACACCGTTTTTTTATAATTCAACTGTTTCATATCCATCCGCTCTTCCATCTTTCCTCACTTTAAGCACTCAAATCCATCTGAGAATCGCTCCGGTTCCATCTGAAATGACCTGCAGCAGAAGCGACACCTGTTTGAACCAGCTGATTATCTGATTATAACGAGATATTTCCAAAATCCGGCCTCAGAAAATTCTCAGCAATAAGGATTTTCAACTCCACCTCCGAAAACCTTCCATTTCAATTCCAAACGGCTGCAGCAGCTTCCCGACGATATGGCGCTCCATGTCAGTAACCTGCAGCGGCTCGTTTTCCGCATTCTCTTTCATATAATACGTCACCATCGGCGGCATGATATAAACATTCTGCAGTCTCGACAGCGTAAGCATATTCTCCAGATGAATCGGACTCAGGGGCGTTTCGCGCACAGCGAGCACCAGGTTTCGGCGCTCCTTGATCGTCACATCCGCCGCGCGCAGCAGCAGGTTCTCACTAAAGCCATGTGCGATACCGCTAACGGTTTTCATAGAGCAGGGCAGGATAATCATGCCTTCCGTCAGGAAAGTGCCGCTCGCGATGGCCGCACCGATGTTGCTGTTCTCATAGCAGACATCTGCAAGTGCGCGGATCTGCTCCGCGTTCAGGCCGCTTTCCTGCTTCGCGGTAAGCTCCGCACCATAAGTAAAAACCAGATGTGTCTCTATCCCCGGTATCTTTTTCAGTTCTTTTAAAAGGCAGACAGCCAGAGGAAACCCGCTGGCGCCGCTGATGCCTACCACAATCCGTTTCATAAAGCCCTCTCATTCCATTTTCCTTACTGCAATCCTGTTCACAGTATCATTCCAAACTCATTCTCTGCCTGCATCATATCACATCAAATGATAAATTACCATAATAAAATGAGCCGGGCATACGCCCGGCCCACCATTCGCATTATATGTCACACCCGTATTTTCTGATATAAGTATGACATATGGCTCATTTCAGTTTTTTTCAATCTGGTCCGTTTCCTCCGGAACTCAGGTTCCGGGCAGCTGTGAAAAATCTATTTACTCTTCAGCCGCTGCAGCTGCCGCATTCAGGCCTGCGATACGCCCGAAGGTCATGATGTCCGGATATGCGTTGCCGCCAAGGCGGTTGTTTCCATGGATACCGCTGGTCACTTCGCCCGCCGCATAGAGCCCTTCGATCACATTGCCTTCGGTGTCGATGACCTGTGCCTCGGTGTTGATCTCAATACCGCCCATGGTGTAATGAACCGTCGGGGTGCGAAGGCTCGCGTAGAATGGTCCCTGCTCGATGACAGAATCCGCACTCGCAGATTTTCCATACTCGTCCTCGCCATTTACCATACCTTCATTGTAGGTTTCCACCGTAGCCAGCAGCGTGTCCGCATCTACACCAATGATCTCCGCCAGCTCTTCTAATGTGTCTGCCACGTAGGAATGTCCGTCCGCAAGCAGGCTCGCAATCAGTTCGTCACGCGTGTCGTCGTCTGCAATCTCACTGCTGTCCACAATCAGCCACATCTCGCCATCGGTCTGCTCCAGCTCTGCCATACTGATTGCGTAGCGGGTATTATCCTCATTAATAAAACGCTCGCCCTCTTTATTGACAAACAGATATTCCGTCGCGCTCAGCCAGTTTCCGACGAACTCGCTCACGCAGCCGCAATCATCAATCGGGTCGCCCAGCGGGTGCACCTGAATCTGGTCCAGATTAATCAGGCTGGCTCCGGCCTCTTCCGCCAGAGCAAGCCCGTCGCCGGTGCTGGTCACCGCGCAGCTGTGCAGCGTCGTGGTAATCGCGCCGTCACTGTATTTAAGAACCAAGTCGCTGTCCGCGCCATAGCCGCCGGTCGTCAGAATCACGCTGTCCGCATTTACGGTAATCACGCTGCCATCCGTACGGGTCGCCTCGCAGCCGACCACAGTGCCGTTTTCATCAATCAGAAGGCTGGTCGCCGGTGCATTTGTCTCAATGATAGTTCCGCGTTCCGTTGCGTATTCCTCGAGTTTTTCAATATATACGCGTCCGCCGTTGTCTCCCTCTGCACCGGTAGCCGCCACGAGATCGACCTGATGGCCGCGCGCCCATTTGCCGCCGATCGCCATAAAGATATAATCGCTCTTGAACGGTATGCCAATCTCATCCTCGAGCCACTCCAGAGTCACCGGCGCCTGCTCTGCATACAGCCGGATCAGTTCAATATTATCAATGGAGCCGCCGCCAATGTATGTCTGCAGCGCATGCCAGTTCACGCTATCAAACAGCGTCTCGCCATTGTTCTCCTGCCATTCGGCATAATCTGCCGCGACGTCGTCAATCAGTGCCTGATACTCCGGATCATCGGTCTCTACGCTGATGGCCTCCTCGACCTCAGCACAGTTATCCGCTGTCATCTCGATCGAAGCCTGCATATCCGGGTCCGCGCTGTTATAAGTGCCCTCACCCAGCTTCGTGTTGCCGCCGATCGCCGAACTCTTCTCCAGCACCAGAACACTCGCGCCCTGCTCTGCCGCGCTGGCCGCTGCCGCCATACCGGCGCCGCCCGCTCCGATGATCACAACATCCACATCATAGGTCGTATCTTCGCCCTGCTCGGCAGAAACCGCATTCTCGTAATCCGCCGGGTCCACACCTGCCGCGAGCAGTGCGTTTGTCACCGCCTCAATCAGGCCCTCGCTGGAAAGCGTTGCGCCGGTCACCGCATCCACCGCAATCGTATTATTTTCCACCATCGACGGAATCAGGTCAAATGCCAGTGTACCGACACCGTCCGTTTCTTCCTGCTCTGTCACCTCAATGTCCGTAATCACACCGTCATCATCCAGCGTAACCTCAACTACGATGTCCCCATTACGCCCTTCTCCGACTCCTTCATAGGTCCCCGCGACACCATCCGCCGCAAGAACGGAAGCCGCGCCGCCTGCCAGACCTGCCGTCATGGACAGAGCCAGAAGTCCTGCTAAAAGTTTCCGTTTCATAAAAATCCTCCCTTTCCGGTTTTCCCTCTTTTCCTGCACGAAACGGGAATCCGCCTGATCTGTATAAAAAAATATATCGATATATTACCACCTGGGCACCCTGTTTTCTAATTGAAAAAAGGCATAAATCCATAGCCAAAAGCTATCGGTTGTGTTATACTTTTCAGCAAAGGATCTCTTTTTTGTATCAAAAGGGGGCATTGCTTATGACATTAAACCAGCTTCGTTATTTCCAGACACTCGCAAACACAGAGCATTTTCGCAGGGCTGCCGACATGCTCTACATCTCACAGCCCTCTTTAAGCAAAGCCATCGCGCAGCTCGAGTCCGAGCTCGGCTGCGTTCTGTTTGAAAAAAGCGGGCGCAATGTCCGTCTGAGCGAGGCCGGAAGAATGTTTCTCCCGTATGTGGATCAGGCTCTGAGCAGAATTGATCAGGGCGTTGAGGTGCTCCGCAATTTTTCCGGCGAAAACGAGCGATTCTCCATCGGATGCATCTCCCCGGCCCTGATCCCTTATCTGGCTCCCATGATAAAAGCGTATCAGGACACCCTCCAAAAAGAACTCCGGTGCCGCACGGAAATCGGTATGTCGGAAGACCTGTTAAGGGACCTGCTTGCCGGTCAGCATGACGTAGTGTTCTGCTCATATGTAAAAAATGCGAAAAAAGTACAGTTCACAAAGGTATGCGAATTCCCTTTCCATGTCGTCGTTCAGAAAAACAGTCCCTTTGCGTCAAAAAAACGGATCCGGCCGGAGGAGCTTGACGGGTGCCCGATGCTTTTCACCTGTTCATCGGCCTATTCACAGATGATTCATGAGATGCTGGACTACTATCATGTACATACGGTTACCGCGGGTCTTTCCAATGATGAAGTCGGACTGCTTGGGATGGTCGAGGCCGGACTGGGCGTCTTTATCACCACAGATTATTCGCAGGTTCACAGCGAAAACACGGTTCTCGTACCGTTGGAGCAGGAGCATTTTACACGCGCCATCTATATGGCAGTCCGTAAAGATCAGATTCTTTCGCCGCATGTACAGGGCCTGGTTGATTTCGTTCGCTCTGGCTGCGCAGACTGCTGCTGACGAGTAATTCCCTGCATGATAAAAACAACCTGACTGCGGTTGAATTCTATAGTGAAATGTGAAGCACCGCTATGACCCGAGGCATTTACTGAATTTTTTCACCTCACAGGAAAAATACCACTTCCACAATCGCCAAAAACGTGTTACCTTTATAGGTA
>JAJQHZ010000041.1 GCA_021199475.1 Lachnospiraceae bacterium | reverse complement strand
ACAACAAACCACAATAGTTCTTAAACTTCATCCCCACCCCGTGAATAGTAACGATTTTTCTGATAGGTGTTCCAACTATGGATTTTATGGTTGAAATTTTCTGCTGTAGATGATATATTATTACCAAGAGAGAAACAACCACCCACAAAGTGGTTAGCCTCGAGGTTGATATAAGCCTACCTGTACTGGCCAAGTGACAAGGTAGGCTTATTTATTTTCGCTTGTTGATCCTATCTATGTAGGCAAGCAGCGCTATCAGGAATGACCCGCCAAGAAACAGCAGGCTTAAAACTTCATATGTATCCATCAGCACCATCGTCTCCGCTTCTTCACTCCGTTTCGGTCCGCGCTAAACGATTGTCCACTGGACGATCAGCGCCGCTCCGGTCGTTGAATATCCCATCCGCAGGATGGGATGCCACCCGGCGAGGGCCAAACAGGTGCCACTTGCACCTGGCAACCCTCTATTTCTAGTATGGGAGGCTTACCACCTTGCAACATGGTTGTTCCCTGCCGATACTATATCACATCTCATTATCCGGTTCAATCAAAAAATAGGCATCGAAAATTGCGGAGATACCGCTATTTTCGCGTAATGGCAAATCATATTACAAGTCTAAAAAGACCGCATAAACTCTGAAAATTTCACACAATTCAAAAATATCTAAAAATAACGCTTGACAAATCATGACTTAAAGGAGAACTGCTTCGCGATATTGGAAATTCGGTGGTGGCCGTTTACCTGTTCCTGTTGCTCTATGGATGGACGAATTTGCCAATTGCGCTTTGCCAGATGGATTTCTGGAAATCCTGGCGACCTGCCGGAACCGCGAAATTTCCTGTAATATCATTATCCAGAACCTCGCGCAGCTGAAAACCCTGTTTAAGGACAGTTGGGAGAGCATTACAGGAAACTCAGATATTCTTGTGTATCTTGGCGGTAATGAACAGAGTACACACAAATTCATTTCAGAGATGCTCGGCAAGACGACAATTGATAAGAAATCATCTGGAGAGACACTTGGAAATCACGGCTCCAGCAGCCGGAATTATGATGTGCTGGGGCGCGACATCCTTGATCCGAGCGAGGTTCGGAAAGTGGATAACAAAAAATGCCTGATTTTCATCAAAGGCTTCGATCCGATTTACGATGATAAATATCATACGGCGGAGAAGGAGGAGTATAAACTCGCCATGAAACTCGGCCCTTACGAGCATAAGAAAAGGCAATGGCTGCAGGATGGCCGGGATATCTTCTATATTAATGTCCCGAAGGGCGGCGGAAACCCATATGAATCCATGTATTATCAGGTGGAGAACTATCTCGGCATTTTCGAAGATTCTACCGCTTACGAAGAACTCAAAAAGCTGTCGGATTATGGGGAGGAAGTAGAAGCTCTTGTGTTGAATGTGTTTTATGATTCGAGGGAGTGCCTGGCAGCGTGTGGGGGTTGCCAGGCGTGAGTTATGAAATGATGTTGGAATGAATCCAACATCTCCATACTTTTTAACACGGATTTTTGACAAAAGTATATCCTGCCCAAAGGGCGAGGATGCCACCCGTCGAGGGCAGGTCGAGCAGCCCATTCCGATGCGCTTCGCGCAGAACGGCTCTCCGGAATGAAATGTGAAAACTATGAAATCCAGATCGAAAATGCAATTGCCGGAGTCAACCGGGACTATCTGTCAGAGCCAGTCGTAAAAAAGGGCAGAGTTACTATAAGTTTTGATTGTGAGAAGACAGGGACAACTTGCAATCGGATTAACGATGCCCTTTTGGCTGAGCATATGCGAGTTATCGTACAGGATGCGGCCGTCCAGTGATTTGTCAGTTTTTTTTCTCCCGGGCGGCCTGCTGCCGATACTGCTCAGGTGTAATGCCATATTTTTTCTTGAACACCCGAAAGAAATATTTTACATTGTCGTAGCCAACGTTTCGAGCAATCTGGTACATTTTGCGATCAGTGTCAGCGAGAAGCTCTTTTGATTTTTCCAATCGAATTTCATTAAGGTAATCGACAAACTTTTTCTGTGTACGGGTTTTAAACAGCGTACTCAGATAACTACGGTTCAGGAAAAACAGAGAAGCAACAAAGTCCTGATTCAGATTTTTCTGGTAATTTCGCTGTATGTAAATCTTTATCTTTTCAATCACATCTTCAGTCGCATAAACACTCTGCGGCTTAAGCATTATCGAAATATTTACAAAAAACTGTCGATAATAATCCTCAAGACCAGATAATGTAAAAATGTGCTGTACGATATTTTGTACGCTCGCAGATTCCGATGGGGCATCCGGTGATTTTAAATATTCGCTAATGACTTGCATACACTGGCCTGCGAGCCGGTAGCAAAAATATTTCACATCGCCAAGTGTACATGCAGAAAGGGTTTTAAAATACGTAAAAAGCTCCTGAATGAGACGGGAGACTTCTTCTGACATTCCGGCTTCGACGCGGAATAAGAATTCGTCTTCTTTATCCCAAAGAATCCGTTTTGGATCGTTATTTTGCTGATAGAAATAATGAGAGACCGGTTCCTGCCCGATAAGCTGGCAGTCAAGAGCCTGAGAGGTTTCCTGATATGCTCTCGAAAGCTCGGCAAGTCCGGCGTGCATCTGGCTGATGCCGACCAGTGTGTCTGCATTCCAGGAACAGAGTCCGGAAAGCAGTGTGTCAAGACTTCTATTTGAGCGTTGCTCGATGGAAGAGGAGGCGCTTTCCGGAATAAAGAAAATCAGAAATCCAAGGGTTCCATCTGTAAAATATAAGGTAAAATCTTCAATTCCCTGGCCGGACAGCAGAGCCTGAATGTCTGGTTCGGCCGGCTGATGATGGATCGTGAGCAGAATAAACTGGTGTGTTTCATTAATAAACTGCAGTTTTTGAGAGGTCAGCTCAGGGTTGAATACGTGTTGCCCCTGAATCAGATTCAGCAGAAGCTGAATATCATAATCATAGCAGGCCTTTTCCCGTTCGCTTTCGCGAATGCGTATCTGCTCATGTAGGCTGGAACGGTTATTCAGGCGTTCCAGTACAGTTTTGACGCAGTCCTGGATCATTTCGCGGCTGAAGGGCTTCAGGATATAGTCGACCGCGCTACTGGAAATGGCCTGTTTGACGTATTCAAAATCCCGATAACCGCTAATTACAATTAGTGGAAGACCGGGAAAATTCTCTGCAAGATAAGGAAGAAGTGCCATTCCGTCCATGACCGGCATCTGCATATCCAGAATGACAAAGTCGGGATGAACATTCTCGATGAGCTGGATGCCGTCCGATCCGTTTTCCGCTTCACCGGCGCAGCAGATCTGGTCTGCCATGGGTGATAATTTTTTGATGATCCCTTTGCGGATGAGCTCTTCATCGTCAATGACAACATATTTATACATCTATACATCTCTCCTCGTACTATTTGTCTGAAGGTACCGGAATTCGTATCGTGATGGTGGTTCCTTCTCCGAGTATGCTTTCCAATTGCAGCCCATAGCCTTTTCCATAATAAAGCTCGATACGGGAATGAATATTTTTCAGACCGATGGTCTGTTTGGTTCGGTGTCCAAGCTCAGTGAAGGACGCATCCTGATCTAATTTTTCTCTCAGACCGCGGAGCGTATCCTCAGACATCCCCTGTCCGTTATCCTGGACATTCAGGTACAGGATTGAATCAGAGATGGAAGCATGGATGGCAATCAAGTTGCCTTTGGAACAGTAATTCAATCCATGGTAGAGAGAATTTTCGACAAGAGGCTGGAGAATCAGCTTCAGAACTCTTTGTTCATATAGCTCAGGAGCAATGTTTAGTTCCAGACGGAACCGGTTACTGAACCGAATCCGCTGGATGGAAACGTAATCCTGTACATTCTGGATTTCATCCTGCAGAGGCACCAGTTCGCTTTCTGTTTTGATGGAGTAGCGGAACATGTTGCCAAGTGCCAGGGACATCGTTGCAATCTCCTCATTATCATTCAGTTCAGCTATACTGTTGATGGATTCGAGCGTATTGAACAGGAAGTGGGAATTGATCCGTGCTTCGAGGGATTTCATCTGCGCATCCAGAATGATAAGCTGATCCCGATAATCCCGTTTTATAGAGGAATCCAGCTCTTCAAGCATATTTGCATATTCATTGTAGAGAGTCCCGATTTCATCCTTCCTGTTTATGTATGGGCTTGAGAAGGAGAGTTCTTTTCCGCGCTGCTGCGACATCACAAAGCTTAAATTTTCTATTGGACGAACCAGATATTTGGTGCAGAAATACATGATTATTATAAAGAGTGCAGCGCAGATGGTGGAAACCACCAGAAGCACGGCAGCAGTTACATTGAATTCCTTAAAAAGTTCGCTGTAATTGAATACGGCGGTTAGCTTGAGGGAGGCTAACGAGAGTTCCGCAGTGCGCACAACGGAATTTGCTGTCTGAATATCATTGCTCAACTCATCGATATTGGAATAATACACTTCACTGGAATTGGAGCTGGATATCGACAGAAGATTAATTTCCGGCATGGAGTTGACATTGCTCAGATCGAAAATAGACGGGTCATAATCCAGCAGCAGGATACCAAGATATTCGTGGGTGTATACGTCATACAGTGCCTTACTGAAATAAATGGAATTCTCCGAGTCCGTAAACATACCAATACTGGTAAATGTGCAGAGGTAGAGATCTCCTTCCAGCGCAAGCGTATCGCGAACCCACTTCTGGTCGCCGAACGTATAGTGGGAACTCAGCTGACTTTCCTGATAGGAAACCGAAAATTGTACACCGGAAGGAGTAAAAAGATAAATGCCGCGGATGGTGTCATAGGAAAACATTACATTTTGAAAGATTGCCTCGCAGTACTGATTTGCCTTGTAAATATCGTAGGAGGTATAGTCAGCGTCATCTCCTGCAAAGGTTTTTAACGTCTCCACTACGGAATAATCGCTCCAATCCGAATTAAACGTGAGCAGACTGATAGCCTGTTGTACGGACTGCAGAATGTTTTCTGCTTCAGACTGCGCATTCTGGAACAGATTCTCGGAGAATTCATCCATGCGATCGTATGTAGTCTGTTCATAACGCCAGTAGGAGTAGCAGGTAACGATAATCAGTGGAATAATGGCAAGTATGGAAAATATAACAAAAAATTTCTGGCGAAGCTTCATAGATAACTCCAAAATAGCGTATTTTGCTGGTGACCTAACAAAAGTATACCCCGTTTTCGACACTTTGAGATTAGAAAAGAGGTGGAATCCCTTGTAAACACTG
>JAJQHZ010000049.1 GCA_021199475.1 Lachnospiraceae bacterium | reverse complement strand
AGATGACAGGCAGTTTCTGGTGATGGTTACGGATGAGTTTATCGAGAGCAGACAGCTCTCGGAGAAGGTATCGGGGAATTCCTTTGTGATAGGAGATTTCAAATTTACAGTTTGCGGTAAAAAGACAATTTCATTTAGGGCAGACTGAAGAAGCGGAATGATTTCTGTAAATATGCGAGGCTGGCGGATCGGAAGGATTTCGATTTATATCAGTTTTATGAAGGAAAGAACTGTAGCATGGGTTCATGACAGTAGTATGAAAAAAGAATGTTATCAAGGAGATGAGTATGCTTTGCTTCCCTCAAAAAGGTACTTGCAGAACAATACAAATCCCAGGCTGTGAGGTGATATTGTGACGGAACGAAAGGAAATTCTGGACTATGGAATGACGCTGCCCACGCCGTCAATCAGAGATTGACGACAAAGGATGTGTACGTGGACGCGCCGTTCCATGACGATAACTGGATCCTGCTTCGGTATAAGAAGAATAAGCGGGCTTTTGCATGGACGTATGAGCGGAACGGGAACATCTGTGTCAATGTGAAGGTGGATCCGGAGTGGCGTGATTTCTGGCGGAGCTGGCGCTGGTGCGCATTATGCAGGGGAATGTCACATACACCATTAACATCGTGTGGAGTGTGATACCTAAAACTGCATTAATTTTTTGTGTCATCTTCCTGTTGTTGTTTGTTTTTGCCCTGCTTCTGGTGCGGTTTACCAATCCTATCGAGCTGCTGCACAGCGAAAACGCGGGAGAAAAACCTCCCAGAGCCAACTGGCTGCTGGGACTGGCGGGGGTGGCCTCCATCTGCCTGCTGGCGACCTCAGTGCTGGTAATTTTGTCAGCGGGAGTCAGCCTGGTGGTGGGCATCGACGACGTGTTCCGCCAGCGTTATCCCACGGATTTCAGTCTTGCGGTGATGAGCCACGACCCGTTGACGGAGAAACAAACGCAGGCGCTGACGGAGTTCGCGTCGGATGGCCTGACCGTCCAAAATGAGAACACCAATACCTGCATCTACGGAATCGGGCTTCTGGAGAATGGCACTCTGCGGTTTTCTGATATTTATGAAGGCAACCGCTCCTTTAGCAGATACTGGAATGTCTATATCCTCGACCTTGCATCGTATAACGCCCTCAGCGGAAGCGACGCTGTCCTCGCGGACGGGGAAGTCCTGCTGGCATTTGATAGGGAGACAGCTGAGCTTACAGCCCTCGACGTGGAATCCGTCGGCTGCTTTGCGGTCTTTATGGTGATTTATGCGGTAGTGTACCATATGACTTCAAATGCGTATTATCGTCTGGTCAGTGAAAAAGAAGCATGAAATGCCGGAAGTGCGGCTTGATGGCAGAAGCCTTAAGTATTTTTCATGAAAGAGAACGGACAGTCATCAAAGTTCCTGATTTTCCGATTGCTTTAAGGGATGACATCGGATATACTTTGAAGCAGTCGGGTGAAAAGACAGCCCGATATATCGGAAGTTGTCGATTTGCTTTGTCTGCATAGATATTTTATCATGCCATTTATAAGGACAAAGTCTTGAAATTTGGAGGCAATGCTATGGAATTTTTTATGACAACAAATCGCTGTGGGTTTTCATACTGGAATGATTCTGATTTGCCTTTGGCTGTATCTTTATGGGGAGAGCCGGAGGTGACAAAATATATTTGTGCAAGTGGTGTTTTTACAATCGATGAAATCGAAAGTCGTTTACATACGGAAATAAATAATTTTAATAAGTATGGTGTTCAGTATTTTCCTGTTTATTCACTAAGTAGCGGTGATTTAATCGGATGCTGTGGTCTTCGCCCATATAATAACAAAAAAAATGTTTATGAACTCGGTTTCCATTTGCGAAAAGAATATTGGCATAATGGATATGCAGTGGAGTGCGCTACAGCAGTTATAGATTATGCATTTTCTAAATTAGGTGCTGTTGAGTTAAAAGCAGGGCATAATCCGAATAATATAGCATCTCAAAAAATTCTGTTAAAACTTGGGTTTCAATACGAAACGAAAGAGTACTATAAACCAACAGGACTTTACCACCCACTATATAAATATATAAAGTAAATTTCAGTTTATCGATGAGTATACAAAACGAAAGGTAGTGAAGGAATTGATATGGGTAAACAAGATAATATGGAACAGGCTTCCAGCATCATCATTTACACAACAGAAGATGGCCTTGCTAAAATTGAGACAACTTTTGATGGAGATACGGTTTGGCTGTCTATTGATCAGATGGCAGAACTATTTCAGCGGGATAGGAGTGTTATCGGCAAGCATGTTAGAAATATATTTAAGGAGGGTGAATTACAGAAGGAATCAGTGTGGGCAAAATTTGCCTATACCGCGGCAGAGGTTATCTACACGAGGGCAGATGCAGAAAAAGATTTTATGGGGCTAACTACTTTTGCTGGAAAGCAGCCAACACTGAAAGAAGCAACAATTGCTAAAAATTATTTGGATGAGAAAGAGCTTCGTTCGATGGGACAACTTGTATCCGGTTATCTGGATTTTGCAGAGCGTCAGGCAGAGCGGGAACAGGTTATGACCATGCAGGATTGGGCAGAGCATCTGGATCGCATTCTTACCATGAGCGGAGAGCAGCTGCTGATTGGGAATGGTAGCGTATCTCACAAGCAGGCAATGGATAAAGCAACGGTGGAATACCGAAAATACAAAGCAAAGACGCTCAGTGACGTGGAGCAGGACTATTTGGATTCGATTAAAATGTTGGAGCAAAAGACTGATGATAAATCTTAAGGAAACGAAAGTGATTCACATGGTCGACATCACAGGAGTAGAGATGCCACCGATGGGGGTCCGGCCTGTCTGCGAATGAAGCAGAAGAGCGATAACCCGGCATCCCACGCCTCGCATGGGATATTCCCCAATCTTTGATTGTGGGGCGTGAGCATTCCGCACTTCGCACGGGATTTACCATCGTGAAACGATTTTTATTTCCGCGAATCAACGAGCCGGGTAGCCGGAGTCATAAGGAATTCGTCGGCATAGCCGACACCTTATGACATAGCTTCCATTATGGTACCCGGCAGCTCATGATTCCTTCCACAGCTGAATCGTCCGCAGGACTTTCTCCTTCGTTTCGATATCCATTTCGGAGAGCTCATTCAAAATCTCACGGTCGAGCGCTGCAGGCTTGTATTCGGAATCAATAGTACCAATCAGTGTATCCAGTGAAATGTTCATCAGTTTTGCATAATAGATTAGAACGCGCAGGGACATGGCGGAGCGGTTGTTTTCTACGTTGCTGATGTAGCCGGGCGTGACGTCCAGAGCGGCGGCAACCTCCGCCTGTGTCAGGTGCATCTGTGTGCGAAGTTCCTTGATTTTTCCTCCAAGTTTTTCATAATCGTTCTGAGTCATGGATTTTCCTCCGGTTCATCGTTTGAATTCTGTAAAAGTAAAAAGACAGCCTATGGTTACTATTGCCATTGGTTTCATCACTGACTATACCAATGCTATGGTTGTTTGGTGAATGATATGATACCATATAAACTATACTATAAAACAGGCTTGAAATATATATAGTAATAATATATAATCTATTTCACGCAATGTAAAAGGAAATAATTTTTTTTAGATGGAATACACGGCCGGATATAGTTAGACAATGTGAAGCGAAAGAAAAATTGGCAGGGGCTGTACCTGTGAAAATGAGGTGAGCTACGCAATAGAAGAGGAGAGCAAAAATGGTTTCAAATCAGCAAATTCTGGAGATCGCCATGCAGCAATCCGCCTGTGAGATGAACTGCAGGGCGGAGGACTTTGAGAGGAATGCTCCGGTGATGACTGCCTTTTCCCTCGGGGAGCGGGCAAGGAAGTATTATAAGGAACCGATCACCTGTAATTTTGTGTCTTATGGCAGCAATCTGGTCACTTCCGTAACGCCGGAATATGAAGAGATTGTCCGGGAATATATTCATAAATTTGAATTTTACCACTGCTTTGAGACGCCTGCCATGCACTGGCTGGAGGATCGGATTCGTCCGATGGGGCAGAAGGTTTGTTTTATGGCGGAATATTTTTTGCCGGATACGAAGAAGCTGGAGCCGCGGTCCTGTAAATATGAGATGAGAATTCTGCATCAACCGGATTTTGCGGAGCTTTACAAAAAAGAGTGGAGCAATGCCCTCTGTGCGGACAGGAAGCATCTGGATGTACTTGGAGTTGGAGCTTACGATGACGGGGTGCTGATCGGTCTGGCGGGATGCTCCGCGGATTGCGACAGTATGTGGCAGATTGGCGTGGATGTGCTTCCCGGGTATCGCAGAAAAGGAATCGCCTCGGCGCTGACAGGCCATCTGGCGGTGGAAATTCTGAAAAGAGACAAGGTGCCTTTTTACTGCTGCGCCTGGTCGAACATTCGCTCCGCGCGAAATGCGGTGAAAAGCGGGTTTGTCCCGGCATGGGCAGAAATGACGGTGAAGCCTGCGGAAATCGTAGATGCCATGAATCATAACAGATCATAGAATCTGCGTTAAGGAACTATTACGAAATAACATATGCATCTTGCGTCGCCTAAGGTGCGAAGGGAAGCGCCCCCTCGCCTAAGCTCGGCGGCAGAACGCGCCGCCAATGAAAGAAACGCTTCGCGTTTGGGCGGCGCTATCGCAGGCCATAGAAGTCTCGACACAGCATAAGCGCAGAACCGGGCAAGGCATTTTGGAACGATTCCACACCCGGGTCTGCGCTTTTATGCGCAGGCTCGGGCAAGGAGTCTTGCGGTTAAAGCCGCACTCTGCTCGATTGCAGGGCTGTGTAAGGAAATTTTGGTCGTAATTTCATTTGGCCGCGAAAGGAATTTAACGGTTATGTCTTCTTGCGTTCTGGCTCAGTCGGGATTTTTTGCCCGCCTTACCCGTATTTCCGCCGCAAGCTCTTCGACCTTCTCATCGGTCAGAAGATACTTTTTGTGGAAGAGCCACACGGCAATGAGCAGCCCTGCGATGGGGAAAAGCGTCATGGTCATGCGCAGTCCGGCGACGGAGGAAGCCGCCGCTGCTGTGGAGGCTGCTGCGTCGGTGTCGGAGCTTAAATTGCACACTGCAAGACAGACGGAAGCGACCAGTGCGGCGATGCCGGAGGCAAGCTTCACGACGAAGGTCTGCATGGAAAAGATGACGCTCTCGTCGCGGCGGTTGTTTTTAATCTCACCGTAATCCACCGTGTTCGCGAGGAAGATGGTGGTGAGCACGGTCAGCATGCCGTTCGCTGCGAAAATCAGGAATCCGGGGATGAACAGCAGGAAAATGTTTGACATGTTCGTGAATGCCAGAACGAGCAGCACGAGATAGCCGACCACTGCCATTCCGAAGCTGATGTAGAAAATGCGGATGGCGTTAAATAATTTCCGCAGCAGTGGGAAAAACAGCATCATTGCGAGAATCTGCGTTGCGCCGCCGAAGGTGTTGAACAGCGTGTAGGAGCTGTACCAGGAATCACCGCCGAAATCGTATTTGAAGAAATAAATCACGAGATTCGAGGTGATGTAGACGGAGCAGTTGATGAGCACGATGGTGATCACGACTGCCATCGCCTGGTCATTGCGGATCAGCGCCTGAAACATCTGACCGACGGACGGGGAATCCATGTCCACAGTCGATTTTTCCTTGATATTCAGGCAGGTACAGCTGATGAAAAGGACGAACAGCACCGCTATGATCAGGGCAAACCATTTAAAACCGACACGCTCGTCGCCGCCGCCCAATGCCATGACGCTCATCATGGTGATGATGGTAATCAGCGCGGAGCCCACTCCGGCCGAGCTCCTGGCGAGTGTCGTCAGGTTCTCACGCTCCTTACCGCCCTCCGTAAATGCCGGGATCATGGACCAATAAGGAATGTCCATGATCGTGTAGGTCATGCCCCAGAGAATATAGGTGACAGCTGCATACGCGACCAGACCGGAGTCGTCGAGCGCGGGAGGCGCGGAAAACATTAAAAACAGAATAATCGCGTTCAGGATCGTGCCAATCAGAAGCCACGGCCGGAATTTTCCAAATCTGGTCTTTGTTTTTGCAACAACGACTCCCATAATCGGATCGTTGAATGCGTCAAACACACGCGCAACCATCAGGATGATGCCCATCGCGATTGCGTTTACACCGCAGATGTCCTGATAATAATAAAGGACATAGCTGGCCGAGAGCATGTAGACCATGTCCTTTCCCACAGCACCGAGACCGTAGGATGCCTTTTCTTTCATCGATAGCTTCACTTGAAAATCCTCCCTGTATTTTGCCAGCAGGCCATATTGTAAGAAAATGAGCGACAGAATCGTCGGAGTCTGGAGTGTGATGGAAGAAGATTTTCTTCTCATGACATTCGGAACTTGTATGAAATGCCGATACGGGCTGCTCATATGAAAGCAGTATACCATACGGTGGACTTGATCTGCAACCCGAAAAAAAGATACCCACCGCCAGAAGGGTATCTTTTTTGTCCTGTGATACAGAAATATTCAGGACCTCGCTCCTGCCCTGTGCGAGCCACAGTCAGTATGGCAGGAATTATCTTTTATTCGAATACAGTTGCGTAATTTGCTTAATTTGGCTGATTATCGGAAATTCGGTGTCGCAAAGCTCTCATAATAATCTTCCAGGAACATCGCTGCTTTTTTCATTAACTTCAACATAACAATTCCTCCTTTTGGTCTTGAAATCAATGCGGTGTTTGTGTTTCTTTATGGCTGTAGTATACCGCGTGAGTTTAAATCTGTAAAATACATATAACAAACGGTTGACGATACCTTTTGAGTATTATAAAATTTGAATTGGGCCGATGCCGGGAAGAATCGGAGAAGTCCTTGGGAAGAACCAGATGAATCAGGAAAATCTGGAAAACCAGAAAAACAGAAAACCGAGCGAAAAGCCCGGAAAACCGGAAGAAAGATCGGACAGAGGCGGCTGAAGAGATAGAAAGGGTCTGCGAGGAGCTTCGGAAAGGTTCCTGGCAGAAGGTGGATGTTTGATGTTAAGTAATCGAGGTAGGAATCAGGCTGCCGCAAGACGAACGAAGGAACCTGGCAGACAACGTTTGAGAAGGGAAGGTGCGTACCATATGGAACTGCGGCATATCCGTTATTTTCTGGCGGTGGCGGAGGAGATGAACTTCACGCGGGCAGCGGAGAAGCTCTGCATCGCGCAGCCGCCTCTGAGCCGTCAGATTAAAGATATGCTGAATGCCTATGAGCTCACAAGGCAGAACGTCGGCATTACGATTTATCCGGCTTCCGCGAACATCGGGACGGACGCTTCCGTGTGCATCAAGCGGCTGGTCAATCCGCAGATGACGGCGTCCTATGTGCTGATCTGGAACAAGAACCATTCGCTCTCGCATGCAGCGGAGGAATTTTTGAAGTATGTGCAGGGGCAGGTAATCTGATCAGGCTATGAGAAGCGGTTTTCTTCCCGTAATAGATTTTTTGAGATACGGTTGTTTGATTGATGGGAGGGTGACGCTCAAAGGGTGAAACGGTCGCTGTCGACAAAAATTTTAGGGTGGAATTTTCCAGACCGCTGTGATATGATGTCTATAGAAACAAGGGAGGACTGTTTGAATGGACAAAAATGAACGAATTATGGCGATTTTGGGACTTCTGCAGAAAAATCAGAAGGTAGAAGTGACGGATCTGGCAGCAAAATTTCAAACTTCCGATATGACGATACGAAGAGATTTGAATGAACTGGCGAAGCAATACAATATCAGGCGGACGCATGGGGGAGCAGTTTTGGAAGACCAGTCGGTCGTGCGAATTGTCTCGTTTGATGAGAATCGGATTCCCCACAGGGCGGAGAAAGAGAAGATCGCGGAGAGAGCAGCTGGTATGATTCGAAACGGACAGAGAATTTTCATTGACGCTGGTTCCACGACAAGAATTATCCTGGATTATCTGTCGCAGAATATCAAGGCGGTTGTAGTTACCAATCATCTGGAGGTGGCGGCTCACGCGCTGCAGTTTCAGAATCTTTCCGTCATTATGCTGGGGGGAGAGATGCTTCGGATTACAAAGTGCAGCTCCGGACCAGTTGCGGAAGAGCAGCTGAAAAAATACCGGATTGATGTGGCGTTTATTGGTGCGGCGGCAGTCGGGGCAGATGGGAGGCTGTATGATGGGTATTCGCCGGAGGCGAGATTTAAGAGCTCCTTATTCACCGTGTCTAAGGAGGTTTATGTTCTGGCAGATTCTTCTAAAATTAATACATATGATTTAAATGAGTTCGGACATCTTTCAAATCTGGCTGGTCTGATTACAGATTCGCAGATTAATGAGGAAGGCAGAATTCTGATGAAGCGTCACAGTGTGCAGCTGATTACAGTATAAGTTCGTGATTGTATAGATATCTAAAAGTAATGGGAATTCGGTGGGTATGAGCATACATACCCACTTTTTTGATGCCCGCGCCCCACAATCAGAGATTGGAGGCGCGGGCAAGCAGGAGCCGACAAGCCGCTCCTGTGATATAATGTTCGATTTGAAATTTTTTGAGAAAAAACGAACACTGGAATTCGCCGGACAGATTGGGCAGACAACTTACAAATCCGCCAAAACAGCCTCTTTTTGCTCCTTGAAGCTCGAAACATCCTGGGAAATGAGGCGAAAATGAACGTTCGGAAGTAAAAATGAACAATTATGAACAATGATAATTGTGAATTATTAACGTTGAAAAGAACAATAAAATATGATAATTTGTTCATACAAACAAAAAAACAGGATGTCCAATGGATAATCCGATTCAAAGAAGGAGGATTCAAAATGAAAAAAGTGTTAGCAGCAGTTTTAACAGGAACTATGGTGGTTTCGCTTGCATCCGGCATGAGCGTTATGGCAGAGGAAGATTCCGGCTATACGATCGGATTTTCCCCGTACACGCTTACGAATGAGTATTTTACCGCTGTTCTGGACGGCGTTCAGACGGCCTGCGACGAAACCGGCAGCGAGCTGATTTACTTTGACCCGCAGAATGACCCGACACAGCAGGCTTCCCAGATCGATGATATGATCGCGAGCGGAATTGATGCGCTGATCTATATTCCATATGATTCGGCTGGAGCGTACACCGTATTGCAGACCTGCCAGGATGCCGGCGTTAAGGTAATCAACATCGATAAGGTTGTTACAGAAGATGATTACGAACTGGTTGACGCGATTATTGCTTCTGATAATACTCAGCTTGGTTATCTTTCCGGTGAGTGGGTTGTAGAAAATCATCCGGATGGGGCAAATATCCTGATTGTTCATCTGCAGACGGCAGAATCCTGCATCATCAATGTAGACGGTTTCTGGTCGGCCATCGAGGACAATGCAGAGGATCCGGATGCGTTTGTTGAGGTACAGGTAGTTGAGGGCGAAGGCTCCACGGAGACAACCTTTAATGTAGTTTCTGATGCTCTTCAGGCAAATGATGATATTGACGTGATTTACTGCATCAATGATACATCCGCGCTTGGCGCAGTACAGGCGGTAGAAGAGATGGGGCTGACCGGAGAAATTGATATTCTTGGAAAAGACGGCGCTCCGATTGGCAAGCAGGCAATTGCTGATGGAACGATGGTTCAGTCTTCCGCACAGAGACCTACTTATATGGGATATCTCGGAGTATATGAAGCCATCGATATCCTTAACGGAGAGGAAGTTGAATTCAATACGGCGATTGAATCCTACAGCATCACTGCAGAAAATATTGATGAATATGATCTGGAGGCATGGGATTCTCTTGACGAATAATCAGGTGCGCGTGACCGCATGAGGAGAGTCTGTTTGGGAATCATGTTTTCAGCATCTGAGGCGGGCAGGACCGGACGGAAAGATCAAAATTTCCGTCCGGCCATTTAATAAGGCACAAGAGAGGTACATGCCATGAGTAAACCAAAGTTGCTAGAAATGTCGGGAATTACGAAAGCATTTGGCACAAACGTAGTGTTGGAAGGCGTAAATCTTTCCGTAGACAGAGGAGAGGTGGTTGCGCTGCTCGGAGAGAACGGCGCGGGGAAATCAACGCTGATTAAGATCCTTGGCGGGATTTATAAGGCTGACGCCGGAGAAATCCGCATCGATGGTGAGCAGAAGAATATCAGCACATCCAAAATCGCCGGGGAAAACGGAATTCGAATCATCCATCAGGAAATCGTACTGATGCCGGATCGAACCATTGCGGACAATGTCTATCTGGGACGGGAACTGCGCAATAAGCTGGGCATGGTAGATGAAAAGCTTATGCAGGAAGAGACGCAGAAGGTAATCGATGACCTGCAGATCAATTTGAGGGCGGATCAGCGTGTCGGGGATTTGACAATGGGAATGCAGCAGCTTGTTGAGATTATCAAAGCAGTGTCCGCCGATGCGAGAATTGTCGTTATGGATGAGCCTACATCGTCGCTGTCCCAGAGGGAAGCGGAGATTTTGTTTGGGATTATTCGCCTCCTTCAGGAGAAAAAGGTAGGAATTATCTATATTTCACACCGTATGGAAGAGCTGTTTGAGATCACGGACCGGATTGTTGTTCTGCGGGACGGGGTGATTGTCGGAGACGTAAAGACGAAAGAGGCCGAAAAGGATTCGCTGATTCATATGATGGTAGGCCGTGAGCTGGACAGCTACTATACCAAAAACAGTCATGAGGTCAAAGATGTGGCTTTGGAAGTAAAAGATTTAAGCCACAGCAAATATTTTAAGAACGCCAGCTTCCGCGTAAAATACGGAGAAATTGTCGGATTTGCCGGTCTGGTGGGAGCGGGACGCACGGAGCTGATGAAAACGATCTTCGGGGCATATCAGAAATCCGGAGGCGCTGTTTTTCTGAATGGACAGCAGGAAGAAATCCGGAAGCCGCGGGAGGCAATCCGGAAAGGAATCGCTTATGTTTCTGAGGACCGGCGCGGGGAAGGATTGATTCTGAAAAACGATGTGAAATTCAATATGGGTCTGGTCAGCCTTTCGGATTATGTGAATGGCATTCATGTAAAGAACAGTGCGTGGGATCAGATGGTTGAAAATTACAGACAAAAATTTTCCATCAAGATCACATCTTCAAAGCAGCTGACCGGCAACCTGAGCGGTGGAAATCAGCAGAAGATCGTGTTGAGCAAATGGCTTGCGGCTGATCCGAAGGTCATTATTCTGGATGAGCCGACCCGGGGCATTGACGTAGGGGCAAAGGCCGAGATCTATGCGATTATTGATGAGCTGGCGGCTAAAGGGGTCGCGATTATTATGGTATCGTCCGAGCTGACCGAGATTATCAATATGTGCAACCGGTGCTATGTGATGTGTGAGGGCAGGATTACCGGGGAACTCGACGAGACGGAATTTTCACAGGAATCAATGATGCGTCTTATGACAAAAACGGAAGTGAAAGGAGAATCCTGATATGGAAAAGAACGGTAAAACGGCGATTCCCGGAATGAACTATATCAAAAGAAACATCGGTACACTTGGGGGCCTGCTGATTCTGGTTATCATTGTTTCTATTTCAACCCCCAAATTTCTGACAGGTTCCAACATTCTGAATCTGTTTAAATCAAATTCTGTAAACGCGATTATCAGCTGCGGTATGCTTCTCGCGATTCTGATGGGCGAGATTGATATTTCAGTGGGCTCGACCGTCGGACTTACGGGCATTGTCGGGGCGTATCTGATTACGAACGCGGGTCTGCCGGTTCCGGTAACCGTTGTTCTTGTATTGGCGCTTGGCGCGCTTGTTGGATTGATTAATGGCATTGCGATTTCCTATCTGCAGGTACCGGCATTCGTGGCAACGCTGGCTACGCAGTGCATAGGAAGAGGTTTGACGGAGATTATATCCGGCGGAGTTACCATTCGGGTAAGAAATGAAGCCTACACTTCATTGGGCAATTCAACCTTCGGTGGTATTTCTGTTATCATTATCTATGCGGCAATCGTCCTGATTTTTACATGGTTTTTGCTGAACCGCACCCGCTTCGGATATTACATTTATGCGCTCGGCGGAAACAAGACAGCTGCTTCTTATTCAGGCGTGGATGTCAGAAAATTCAACATGCTGCCGTATGTATTAATAGGTCTGTATTGTGGGCTTGGCGGATTGATCTGGTCGGCGCGCCTCGGGTCTGCGGCTGCGACGCTTGGCTCCGGATTTGAAATGGACGCGATTGCGGCGGTCGTGATCGGCGGAACCAGTATGTCAGGCGGCGTCGGAACGGTCGGCGGTACATTTATCGGTATTCTGATCATCGGCGTGATCACAAATGGATTAAACCTGATGGGGATTAATTCGTTCTGGCAGGACGTATTTAAAGGCATTATTATTATGGCTGCTGTGGTTCTTGATGTATTCAGAAAGAGCAGATCACAGAAGAATTGATTTTACGGAGAATGAGATATGGTATATGCGGGAATGGATGTCGGTACAAGCGGCTGCAAGCTGCTGGCGTACGACCTGGATGGGAGGGTGGTCTTTCATTCACAGAGACGCTATCAGGAGAAAGGAACCGGTACCTGGCGGGAATTGAATCCGAATGTGGTGCTTGATGGCATAATGGAGGTTCTGGCTGATGCAGGAAAGCATTGCCCGGAGAAGATAGAGGCGATGGCCGTGACCTGTCTGGGTGAGTCAGTGGTCTGCCTTGACGAGAATGACTGCGTACTCGCGAATTCTATGCTCACCGGCGATTCGCGCGGAATCGCGGAGACGGAGCGGCTGATTGAGCAGTTCGGCCGCCAGCGGATTTTTGAGATTACGGGTCTCCCGCCCAATGAGCTTTACGGACTTCCAAAGTATATGTGGCTGAATGAAAATACCGACGCTGTGAAACGGGCAAAAGCGATTCTGTTCTATGAGGATTTTGCGGGGTATATTCTGACCGGTGAGCGGAAGGTCAGCTACACATCAGCTGCGAGAAGCATGGCGTTTGATATCCACAGGAAGGATTGGAGCGAGGAACTGCTTTCGGCGGCCGGGATATGCCGGGAACAGATGTCGGAACCGGTCGCTCCATGTACGGTAGTCGGAACGATTCGCCCGGAGCTTGCCGTGAGGCTTCATTTGAATCCGGACCTGAAGGTGGTGGCTGGAGGACATGATCAGAGCTGCGCCGCATTGGGAAGCGGGCTCGTCGGCAGGGAAGACGCTGAGTGTGGGATGGGGACATGCGAATTTACATTTGCGATGCTTCCCGGCCCTATGATGACACCGGAAATGCTTAGAGATGATTTCCCGTGTATTCCGTATATTCTTCCTGATACATACCTGACCAGCATGGAGGTCACGACCTGTGGAATTCTGAAAAACTGGGCCAGAGAGTGCCTGTTTGGCGGGATGCTTCAAAAATGCGAAGCGGAAGGAACAAATTTTTTCGCCAGCATGGATCGCCTGGCGTCAGATCTGGATACGGAAGTGATGGTCCTTCCACAATTTGGTTCTTCGGGGAACCCGGATCTCTCCATGGATGCGCGTGGAACCATAACGGGGCTGACGATACACACGAGACCGGAGGAATTGTACCTGGCGCTTTATGAGGGAATGGCATTTCAGACGCTTCTTGCCTATAAGCGTGTGGAACCGCTTGGCGTACATATGGAGCGGCTGGTGGCTACGGGAGGCGGCGCTGCCTCAGAGCTCAACCTGCAGGTTATGGCAGATATTTTCGGCAAAAAGGTGGTTTCTCTTGAATCCGGAGAGTCAGGAACACTGGCCTGCATGATGATGGCTGCGACAGCGCTTGGCGAGTATCCGTCTCTAGAGGAGGCCATTCGGAGAGCGGTCCGGATAAAAAAGGAATATCTGCCGGATGAGAAACGGGTTCGTTATTATAAAAAGAAATTTGACCGATATCAGGAGCTTTACGAAAGAATGCATGATTTTAAATAAAGGAGACAGAAGACGTGTTTCCTTTCACAGATATGGAGGATGAATATGAAACTGGTAAATGGCTTTGATCTGATGGAGTACGCAAAGAAGCACAATTACGGACTCCCGGCGTTTAATACGACAAATCTGGAGATGACCTATGCGATCGCGAAGGGGCTTATGAATGCGAACCTTCCTGGCTACATTCAGATTTCGTCCAACAATCTCAGACTTTCCAACCCGGAAATTATCGCACAGATTGCGAGGGATGCAGTAAAGAAATCAGAGGTTCCGATTGCTCTTCATCTGGATCATGGGAAATCGTTTGAAGATGTGAAGGCATGCTGTGAAGCCGGATTTACTTCTATTATGATCGATATGTCCGCGCTTCCCTATGAGGAAAACATCCGGGAAAGCAGGAGGGCGGCGGAATACTGCCACTTCTACGGCCTTCCGGTGGAGGTGGAGCTTGGGGCTCTGCGCGGAAAAGAGGAGGATGTGGTCAATGAGGCGGATTGCAAGACGGATCCGGATATGGTGGCTGACTACGTAGAGCGGACCGGATGCGATCTGCTTGCGGTATCGATCGGAAATGTGCACGGCCTTTGCCTGAACCCGGAGATTGATATTCCGCTGCTGGAAAAAATCAATCGTGTATGCAAGGTTCCGCTGGTACTCCACGGCGGCTCGGGGATTCCGAAGGAAGTCATCTGGGAGTGCAAGAAATACGGACTGATTAAAATCAATTATGGGTCAGACCTCAGAAAAGAATTTATCCGCACATTTGGCGAAGCGTATGAGGAAAACCATAATGAGCACGATGTCATTCACCTGAGCGTTGATTCGGTTGAGAATGTAAGCAAAAAAGCGCAGGAGCTGGTAACGATGATCAACGAGCACTGATCTGCGGTTTTTTCGAAGCAGAACGATGGCACGGGATTTATTTTCAAAGAGGGCAGGAGATATGGAACACACTTTTTTGGGCATCGATATGGGAACCTCAGCAATGAAGCTGATATTGATTAATGAGAAGAAAGAAGTGCTCGCACAGGAATCCTGCGAATATCCAGTTGTTCAGGCGGATGGCGGGGTGAGAGAGGTGCGGCCGGAAGTCTGGTTTGACTGTATGGAGAAAGGAATCCACAGCATCCTTAAGGGACAGAGGGCGGAGCTGGTCAGAGGGATTGGCGTGACCGGACAAATGCATACCCTCGTTGTTCTGGATAAAAATGGCGATACGCTGCGCCCGGCGATGATGTGGAATGATACAAGGACAAAAGGCCTGATTCCGGGTTTGCGGGAAAAAATGCGTTCGTTTACAGATGGCGACTATCTTTCCGGAATGGTATCAACCGGGAGCGCGGCAGCAAACCTTTACTGGATGAAGCTGTACGAACCGGAGAATCTGGAAAAACTCGGTAAATTTATGATCGGACCGGATTATCTGGTGTACCGGCTGACAGGGAATGTCGGGACGGATTACTGCGAGGCTTCGACCTCCAGCCTGTATTGTATCACGCAAAAGGAGTGGTCGGAGGAGATACGGGCACTCATTGGCCTTCGGCCGGAGGTTTACCCTGAAATCAGGGGAAGTGCAGTGAAAGCAGGCACTCTGCTTCCGGAGCTGGCAGCACAATTCGGATTTGGACCGGATGTGGCAGTGATCACAGGGACAGGCGATAATCCGGCCACCGCAATTTCCACAGGCTGTCTGGGGCAGGGATATCCGGTACTTTCCTTAGGAACGTCAGGCGTATTTATGATGCCGATAGAAAAGCCCAGGGATGGTGCACGGGGAAAACGTATCCTGATGTCTTTTGATGGAAATAGTTTTTTTTACCTTGCCCAGGGAGCTGTACAGAGCAACGGGAATACGTTTGACTGGTGGAATCTGGATATTATGGCTCTTGACCGATGCGACGCGATTACGAAACAGCTCAGGACGGATTACATTCCGGATGAAAGGCTGATGTTTTATCCGCATCTGGGCGGGGATAAGACCATTTATTCAGACCCCGATATCAGGGGTGCGTTTGTCGGTCTGTCGATCGGCACCACAAGAGAGGATATGACCTGCGCGGTGATCGAAGGATTGTGCTTTGCGTTCCGCGAACTGGCGGAAGAGATGTGCATTCCGATTCATGAATTCGGCTGCGTCAAGGTGGTCGGTGGAGGAGCGAAAAGCGCTGTATGGATGCAGGCTCTGGCTGATATCCTGAATACCAGGGTCGAGAGGCTCGATGGAATGACGGGAGCGGCATTTGGGATTGCGCTTCTATCGGCTTACCAGGAGGGATATTATTCTTCCTTGAGTCAGCTTTCGGATGGAAACATTCGAATTGAAAAGCAATTTGAACCGATCGCGGGCCGGGTCGATCGGTTTAACAGGAAATATCAGAAATATCTTCGGATGCACGAAGCACTGCAATATATTAACGGAACGAAGACGCAGGCTTTGCAGCAATGATTTGGAAAGGGGCTGTTTCGCGACAGCCCCCTTTTGATTTTCTATATCTTTCTTACCGGGGTCAGCCCCCAATGTGGTTATGCAACCCGAAAAAAAGATACCCACCGCCAGAAGGGTATCTTTTTTGTCCTGTAATACAGAAATATTCAGGACCTTGCTCCTGCCCTGTACGAGCCACAGTCAGTATGGCAGGAATTATCTTTTATTCGAATACAGTTACGTAATTTGCTTAATTTGGCTGATTATCGGAAATTCGGTGTCGCAAAGCTCTCATAATAATCTTCCAGGAACATCGCTGCTTTTCTCATTAACTTCAACATAACAATTCCTCCTTTTGGTCTTGAAATCAATGTGGTGTTTGTGTTTCTTTATGGCTGTAGTATACCGCGCGCGTTTAAAACTGTAAAATACATATAACAAATGGTTGACGATACCTTTAAAGTATCGTAGAATATGAGACAGGCAGATGCCAGGAAAAATGTGGAAAGCCCCTGGGATGAATTAGATGAATCCAGGCAGAAGAACCAGAAGAACCGGAAGGAGCAGATGAATCCAGATAATCTTAAAAACCAGAAAATCGAAAGAAAGTTTCCGAAAACCTGGAGAAAAACCGAAAGAGGCATGGAAAGACAGGGGTGACCTGAATAAAGAGGTATGAGAGGGCGGAAGGAACCTGGCAGACAATGTTTGAGAAGGGAAGGTGAATATTGCATGGAACTGCGGCATATCCGTTATTTTCTGGCGGTGGCGGAGGAGATGAACTTCACGCGGGCAGCGGAGAAGCTCTGCATCGCGCAGCCGCCTCTGAGCCGTCAGATCAAGGATCTGGAGGAGGAATTGGGTGTAGCGCTTTTTATCCGGAAGCCGCACGCACTGCAGCTGACCGAGGAGGGGCAGTTGTTTCGCCAGTATGCCGCGCGGGTGGTGGATCTGGTAAACAAGTCTGCGGAGGACGTGAAGGAAATGCACAGTGGACTGCAGGGCACGATTTATCTCGCTTCGGTGGAGGGACACGCGCCGACACTTTTTTCACGGTGGATCGTGGGCTTTCAGAAACAGCATCCGCATGTCACTTATAACCTCTGGAACGGCAATTCGGACGAGGTGGTCAACCGCCTGACGAAGGGGCTGTGTGAGCTGGCAATCATCATGGAGCCGCACAATGCGGAAGGAATCAACGCGCTTCCCGTCTATTCAGAGCCGTGGATTGCGATGATTCCGTCCTCCTGTCCGCTTGCGCAGGAGCCGGGTGATACGGTGGATTTTCAGCAGGTCATTCAGTATGATCTGATTATTCCATCCCGGGAGTCGCGCCTGCAGGAAATCTCAGGCTGGCTGTCCTCCCCGGAGAAAAATCTGAAGGTTCGCTGCCGGATTGCCCATATGCTGAATGCTTATGAGCTCACAAGGCAGAACGTCGGCATTACGATTTATCCGGCCTCCGCGAACATCGGGACGGACGCTTCCGTGTGCATCAAGCGGTTGGTCAATCCGCAGATGACGGCGTCCTATGTGCTGATCTGGAACAAGAATCATTCGCTCTCGCATGCGGCGGAGGAATTTTTGAAGTATGTGCAAACGATTTATTGATTTTATCACCAGACTCGCTTATAATCGAGAGGAACAGATGATAAAAATGAAGGGAGATACTCTATGGCCGGACATATAGTGAAAATCACGATTGAAGATACGCATCCGCCCGTCTGGCGGAGGTTGATTCTGCCTGAGGCGATTACCTTTTATGATCTGAACAGGATTCTTCAGATTGTTTTCGGATGGGAAGACCGTCATTTGCATGATTTCCGGACATCGGACGATATCCACATCTCTTTGCCGGAGGCGGCGACAAGCGGCGATGAGCTGAATGAGAAAAAGACGACTATAGATGATTTCCTGATCAACAGCAAGTGGGTTCGCTATACCTATGATTTCGGCGATGACTGGAGGCATAAAATTGTCTTTGAAAAGGACGAGTTGTCTTATGGGAAACGGTATGCATCTGTGCTGAAGTCAAAAGGGGACAATTTTTTAGAGGATAGTTGGGGAGATGAGGAGGATTCCGGCCGGAAGCTGTTCTCTATGGAGGCTGTCAATACACAGTTGGAGAGGTTGACATTCCCGAAACGGAAAGCATCCAGAGAGCAGGCACAGGAGCTTCAGTCGAAAGCGGATCAGAAAAAAATAAAAGAGACGCTTGATCTGATACAGCAGATCTATAAAGAAAACGGGCTACCGCCAAAATCGAACTATGAAGTGATAAGGGAGATATTAAATGGTACGCTGGATGTAAATGAGTTGACAGGATCTGTAAATGAAATAGAAATTCGCCCAAACTCTGCGGACACAAATACAGATGAGCTTGTAAAACGCTGGTTTGAGTTTGCTTCTAATATGAGAGAAAAGAGAGGCTATCGGATTGATGTGATTCGGTCGGAGAAGAATGCGCTGGAGATTCTTTCCTCTGAGGAGGACCGGAGACTTCAGGAATTCTGTAAGTTTTCTGCGGTAAATCTTGCTTCGCCCAGGAATAATGTTAGCGAGAGGAAAAAAGCAGCCATGGTGCTCGATGCATTTCGGCAGCATCCGGAAAGCCTGTACTATATCTTTTTCCTGGATGAATATAAATGGATTCGTCAATATTGTTTCGGCAATGTGGTAAATGCTCCGCTTCCTGATAGTGTAGAGGCAGTTGGCAAGCTCCTGAATCTGGGCTTTGCAGAGCTTTTTTTTCGGATGGAATGTGATACGAAGGTTGCGGAGATTTCTGTGGCCGCAGACTTAGAGAGTATTTTACCGATAGAAAAAGGGAAAAAACTGAAGAGAACGTACAATACGATAGATTCCAATACGCAAACGCTTCTTGCCCTGCTGATGGTCTATGGGGCGGCTGGGATTGAGGAGATTTACCGGCTTTACGCAAGTTGCTTTGCGAAATGCGCGTCCTTGCAGGATTTTCTCCGCTTTGTGTACTGGCATTGCCGCTACAATTTGGACTGCATTCTTTCCGCTACGGATGAGAGAGGAAGAAATTGGATGATTCACGGCGCCTTTGATCCGTCGGCCATGATGCAGCAGTATCGAAGGCATCCGGAAATCCCTTATAAGGTGTTTTCGAAAGAAGATGTCAGAGCTCTTACGTGCGGTATCGCTCATTATTCACCGGAGTGGGCGCTGTACTTAACAAGTCTCTCTATGAAATTTGATCTTTCGGGAGAGGAACTGCAGGTTTATCTTGTGGATACGCTGGTAAAAGTGCTAGAGGGCAGTACGGTGGATGAAATCCTTGCGAGATGCCGGAAGGATCTGAGACTGCCGGATCAGGCAGGACTTGAGGAGGAATGCAGCCTCTGGGGAACTGCCATGGAGCTGGCTATGGAGACGCCGATTCCGCTGTTCCGGGGGCACAGCCGCCATGAGGCAATGGAACAATTTGACTTTGATATAGATGGAATTGCACTTTTTCCGGGAAAGAAGAAATGGAAGAAGCCGGGGAAGACAACGAGTCTGACGGAGATGCCGCCTGAATTACAGATGGAATTATATGACATGTATTATGATGAGAACACTCTCTTTGAGGATTACGACCGTTTTATGGAAAAGATTGGCGTCAGAAATTACCAGGTTCGATATTTACAGATTCACAATCTGATTATGGATGGAGAGTATGACCATGCCGAAAAGGTAACCAGAGCTTTAATGAAAGAAAGCCGCGACCCAACGGTGAAAGATATTCTTGAGGAGATTGCCCAGTGCCGAGAAATGGATGAAAAGATTTTTAACGGCGAGGATTTAGCGGATACGTTTCCATTTGAAGACGATAATTTTGATCAGGACGATATGGAAGATGATGAGGATTTTGATCCGGAGATGGAAGCAATTATTGCCAGAATGTTTGAGAAAAAGTAGGTGAAAAAATCCCCCGCGGAGCTGATTGGAGGCCTCGCGGGGGATTGCTGAGTTTACTGCCGGAAAATCTTCTTAAAGATCGTCCGCACCAGCGGCTGGATGAAGAACAGCTGGCTGAAGAATGCGAACGGGAAATTGTAGCATACCAGCTTCAGCCAGTTCGCCAGGAACGTCAGGATATGAAATCCATTGTAATACGGGTAGTAAAACAGTGCGGCCAGAAAGCTCATCGTGGGAACCATCAGGCCGACGGTCGCGCAGATGACCGCACTCTCAAAAATCACCGGATGCGTCTCTTTCGGGTCGAAATTCATGCAGGCGAGCTTGAAAGAGCAGGGGCTTCCCAGCATACACTCCAGCGCGTAGGCAAAGCAGAACTCGATCAGGATCAGCGCCCAGATGGGCAGCATCCGACCGAACATGTATACACCGCCCTGTGCCTAGATGGCATGGAGGACGCTGTCGGCGCCGGTCACTTCCATAAGGGTTGCTCCGTTGATGACGTACAGGCTGTAGAATACATATCCGTGTACGGTAATGATGACAGTGATAAGTGCGAAAATCATTCGCTGAAACTGGTTCTTGGGCATTTCTTTTTCTCTCCTTTTTTAAAATCATGGAGCACCTGCATTTAAAATCGTCTGCGGCGGTGCCGGGCGCCAGTGACGCCCGTTTGGCACCGACCGAAGCGAAGCGTAGAAGGCAGGTGCGGGTACCGTTCGGAAAAGCATAACAAGCGTCTCAGATGACGGGGCACTGCGGGAATAAGCGACAAAAAAACACAAGCGGTTATATTGACGAAATCCGATCAGTTGTTACATAATTCCGTGATCAGATTTACGTGCATAGCACCACTTGTGTCGTTCATGTGATTCTTATTCAATTATGCTTTGAAACGTTTCTTGTTATTCTATCGATTTTCCTGCGGAAAATCAACAGACGTATTCCACAAAAATACGCAGGCAGCGGTTGGGCAGGTTGTCACCCAGCCACAATTAGCAGCTATATTCCGTAAGTAATCAGCGGATCGCCTTTTTTGATTCCGAGCGAAACGGCCAGATAGACAATGATGCTGTCGAAGTCTGCGTAGATTTCCTCGAGCGTATTTCCGAAGAAGTCCGTGATTACGCCAAGCCGCTGTCCTTTCCTGACGTGGTCGTCAAGTGCTGCATCCGGGAGCCAGCAGCCGGAGACAGATGCATCGAGATAGACAACATTTGTGAGAATATGCGCTTTTTTGGCGGGCAGCCTTACGGTTCCTTCGAGCAGTCCGAAATGCACGAGCAGGTTGCACACATCTGCCTTGTAGGTTTCAACCTCTTCGCGGGACCAGCGTCCGCAGCTGCCGCGCTCAATCAGGAGTGCCGGGGTGCCGCTGAGGGCGCAGGAGTTGTAGAACCCACTTGTCGCGGATGAGCGGACGAGGTAGTTGGCATTTAAAAGCAGTGCAGCCTCCATGGCAGCATTCAGTACCCCCGGCTCGCCAATGCCGGGAACATAGACGTAGGGCAGCAGATTTTCATGGATGTCGCCGCCGTGCAGGTCGAGGACAAAATCAACGCGTTTGTGGTATTCCCCGCCCATGTACCAGGCCACCTGCTCGGCCATGGAGCCGTCCGGTGAGCCGGGATAGAGGCGGTTCAGATTTTCGCCGACTACGGGGTTGATATAGCTGAGCCGCTGATAGAAGGCGGCGGTGTTGACCGGGTGCAAAAGAATCAGCTGACCGCTGATCTGCTCGGGAGTCAGCTCGCGGGCGAGTTCCATGGCGGTTAAGATGCCTGGATATTCGCTGCCGTGGATGCCGGAGGAAATCAGGACGGTTTTGCCTTCGCCAACGCCGTTGATCAGGGTTGCGGGGATCGTCTCACCGGACGGACCGAGCGGAACGTAGCCCTGTACTTTTTTGCCCGGGGCGGCCGTCAGGCCGCCGTAGGTCATGTCTTTTTTCATAGAAGCTCCTTTCGGGGCGGATGTGTATGATCTTTCATTATAAATTGCAAATAAATTATTGATATATTAAAAAAAATATAATACAACTGCAGAGAAGAGAGGCGGTTTTTTGCCAGTCGTCTGCTAATTACGGCAGTTCCTGAGTGGGTTGCCGCTTCTCTTTTAATGTATAAAAGATCCCATCAGATTTTTTTCTTATACAGCACCCGGATTGAGTTCAGCACGCAGAGCATGGCGACCCCGGTGTCGGCGAATACGGCCATCCACATGGAGGCGAAGCCGCACAGGCCGAGGATCATGACGAGCACCTTGATGACGAGCGCGAAGATGACGTTCTGCCATGCGATGGCGCTGGTCGCCCGCGCGATGGCGAGCGACTGCGGGATGGCTTCCATGCTGGAGGTCATGAATACGACGTCTGCCGCCTCGATGGCTGCGTCCGCACCGCTGCCCATGGCCGCTCCGACATCCGCGCCCGCGAGAACCGGTGCGTCGTTGATACCGTCGCCGACGAACATGACAGAGCTGTGTGCATTCCGCACCTGAATCAGCTCGGTGAGCTTATCCTGCGGGAGCAGCTTTGCGTGGACCTCGTCAATGCCGGTCGCGTCTGCGACTGCCTGGGCGGAATCCTCCGCGTCGCCGGTGAGCATGACGGTCTCGATGCCGAGGCTCTTGATCTGCGAGATGGCGGATTTCGCGTCTTCCTTGATGGTGTCGGAGATGACCAGATGGCCGATGAAGACGCCATCCTTTGCGGCGAGCACCTCCGTGCCGAAGCCTTTTTTCTCATAATTATCAAGTGAAATGCCATATTTTTCCATCAGCTTGCGGTTGCCGCAGAGAACGGTACAGGTCGCGGAAGCACTGCTGCCTCCCGAAGCAGCTGCCACAGGAATCACCGCACGGATGCCATGCCCCGCGATTTCTTCCACTTCGGTCGGTCGGGCGTAGCTGAGTTTCTGTTCATCCGCTGCGCTTAAGATGCTCACGCCGATCGGATGGGTGCTGGTCAGCTCACAGCTGGCGCAGAAGGAGAGCAGCTCGTCCTGTGATACTTCAGCGGATGCCGGTACCGCGCGCTGCACGACAAAGTTGCCTTTGGTGATGGTGCCGGTCTTGTCCATGATGACCGCATCGACATTCCGCATTGCCTCCAGGGCGACGCCGCCCTTGAAAAGAATGCCGCGCTTTGAGCCCGCGCCGATGCCGGAGAAGAAGGCCAGAGGCACGCTCAGAACGAGGGCGCACGGGCAGCTCATGACGAGGAAGGTCAGTGCAGTGTAGACATAGTAATACCAGTTCCCGGTCACGAGGGACGGGATGATGGCGGTCGCGGCCGCCAGGATAACGACGACCGGGGTATAAATCCGGGCAAACCGTGTGATGAAACGGTCGATTTTCGGCTTGCTCGCCGCCGCGTTTTCTACGGAATCGAGAATCCGGGTGACCATTGATTCTTCCAGTATTTTTTCCACACGGATTTTTAACAAGCCGGAGGTGTTGACACAGCCGGAGACGACCTCATCGCCGTAGCCGACCTTTACCGGCACCGGCTCGCCGGTGACGGGTGAGGTATCCAGCCGGCTCTCGCCATCCACGATTACGCCGTCCAGCGGAATCCGGTCGCCCGGCCGGATCAGCAGAATATCGCCGACGTTTGCCTGATCCGCGTCAATGACACGCACATCCTCGCCGACTACGAGATTAACGATCTCCGGGCGCATATCGACCGCGTCCATGATCTGGCCGCGGCTCTTTTCTACCGCGATGTGCTCAAAATATTCGCCGATGCGGTAGAAGAGCATGACGCCCACTGCCTCCGGGTATTCCTGAATCGCGAATGCGCCGAGCGTCGCGATGCTCATCAGGAAGTTTTCATCAAAAATCTGTCCCTTCATCAGGTTTCTCACAGCGGTCAGCACGATACGACCGCCGAGCACCACGTAGCCGACCAGCAGGACAAGCAGAGAAGCGGTATCCAGCCCACGGTGCTCCAGAACCTCGCCGAGGATGAACAGCACCGCTCCGAGCCCGATGCCAAGCAGCGTTTTCATGTTATCAGAGAGCTCAAATGGAGGCGCGATCTGCCGCGCTTCCGGCAGAATCTCATTGACATTTAAGGTATCCTTGCTCTTCGGACGGGTGTCCCTGGGCACCAGCTTTACCGGCGCTTCAATGGCGCTGCAGATTTTCTGCATTTCTTCAAACAGGCCGTCTGGATTTTTACCGCTTACGCGCAGCTGCTTGGTCGCGAAGGTAAGTGTCGCGGTCGTGATGCCGTCCAGCTCGCTGATGCGTTTTTCCATCTTCGCGGCGCAGTTCGCACAGCCCAGGTTTTCTACCGTATAGGTTCTGGTAACCAGAGAACCGGGCGATTTCGTGCGTGGCACGACCTTAACTTCGGACTCGATCGCCGCGCAGATCGCATGAATCTGCGGAAGCAGCGCGTCCGGATCCTTGGCGGAAAGGCGCAGCTGTTTGGTCGTATAGGTGATTGTCGCGTAGGTCACGCCGGGAAGCTCTTTGATTTTTTTCTCCATCTTCGCGGCGCAGTTCGCGCAGCCAAGATTCTCCAGAATATAAACCTTCTTGATACAGTCCTCATCCGGCATTTTGCAGGTGCAGTTCGAGAGACTCTGTCCGCACACATCGCAGTAATCCTCATGCGGATGGCAGAGCTCGCAGTCACAATCCTCTGAGTGGCCCTCTACGTGGTGGTGTTCATGGTCATGCCCACACCCGCACTCGTCGTGCTCCTCGTGGTGGTGGTCATGTCCGCATCCACACTCGTCGTGTTCTTCGTGATGATGTTCATGTCCGTGTTCATGCCCGCACCCGCACTCGTCGTGATCTTCGTGATGGTGTTCATGCCCGCACCCGCACTTATCGTGCTCCTCGTGGTGATGCTCGTGATCATGTCCGCACTCGCATTCATCGTGTTCATTGTGGAGAAGTTCTTCTTTACTCATGCTGATTCCTCCGTATGTTTTTACGCAACAATTCAGAATGCGGAAACGAAAAATACACGCAAAAAGCGTATTTCGGATTCTGCTTTGAATTGTTATTTGATTTTAATACATTGAAACCAGTCACCGCAGACCGCGATGACCATTCAGACATTTTAAAAAGAAATTTCATTATAAAATCATAAAAATGGTTTTTGAACCAGTGGATGAGGTCATTATAAATGAGAAATTGAAAAACTGTCAACTGTATTTGTGAAAAAATCATGAAAAATTTATGTTGACAAATAACAAATGGGTGCTAGAATGAAATTAATTTAGATGTTTTAAATTAGATATTTTAAAATTGAATAGAGGGTGCATGTTCCCATTTTATCTTTTTTACATAGACTGGCGATGAAAGGGTATGATGCTGCGGATGGTCAGTTGCTTTGCATCTGAGGTTTGTGCATCAATCGATTTATCATCTATCTATCGACAATCGCATGCCTGGATAATCTGGGATTAAAAAGGAAACCGGTGCAAATCCGGTACGATCCCGTCACTGTGATAGGGAGTTTTCTACATCATGTCACTGCGAAAAGTTTTCTTTTTGTGGGAAGGCGATAGAAGGCGTTGAACTTAAGTCAGGAGACTTGCTTGCATCTGAGGATTGGTTTATTCTTACGGTGGATAAGAAAAGCTTTTAATTATTCTTTTTTGTGTGCTCTTTTACGCGAAAAACAGGATTCTCAAAATGCGATTCGGACCGGATCGCATTTTTCTGTTTCCGGAGGGAATGCTCTGTGGTTTTCTCCGGAAAAAAGTATTTTATATTGGAGGGAACAGCGATGAGTAAAAAGCAGCTCGGCGGACGACTCCTGCAGATTGTGATTGTGCTTGTGGGAATCAGTTTTCTGACATTTGCGCTGACGTATCTGGCGCCCGGCGATCCGGTGCGGTCGATGTACGCGGTGAACGGCACGATTCCAAGCGAGGCGGTGCTGGAGGCGACGAGGGAAGAGATGGGGCTGAATGACCCGCTTCTGGTACAGTACTGGAACTGGCTGACCGGATGTCTGCACGGCGATTTTGGGACATCCTATTCCCTGAAAACGCCGGTGCTGACGCTGCTGTCGTCCAGACTTCTCCCGACGCTGAAGCTGGCGCTGCTTTCGTTAGTGATGATGCTGGTGATCGCGGTTCCGCTCGGAATGCTTTCAGCGGTCTATAAAGGAAGCGTGCTGGATTACATTGTCCGGGGCTACACGTTTCTGGGTGTGTCGATGCCGAACTTCTGGGTCGGGCTTCTGCTCGCCTATTACATAGGGATGGTGCTCGGGTGGCTGCCGGTGATTTCCATCGGTACGGGGATTCGCCCGATGATCCTCCCGGCGCTGACGCTGGCGTTTCCGATGTCCTCGAAATACGCGAGGCAGGTGCGGACGGCAGTGCTCGAGGAGCTGAATCAGGACTATGTGACCGGGGCGCGGGCACGCGGAGTGAAGGAAAGCCGCATTCTCTGGCGGCATGTATTTCCAAATTCGCTGCTGCCGCTGATTACCATGCTTGGCCTTTCGCTGGGCTCGCTGCTCGGCGGTACCGCCGTGGTGGAAGTGATTTTTTCCTATCCGGGGCTCGGAAGCCTGGCGGTTTCAGCGATTTCTTCGATGGATTACCCGCTGATTCAGGGGTATGTGCTCTGGATTGCGCTGATCTATATGGTGGTCAATCTCGTGGTTGATCTCTCTTATAATCTGATCGACCCGCGGATGAAGCAAAC
Source organism: Lachnospiraceae bacterium (assembly GCA_021199475.1). Classification (GTDB taxonomy): domain Bacteria; phylum Bacillota; class Clostridia; order Lachnospirales; family Lachnospiraceae; genus Choladousia. The sequence goes on along the minus strand of JAJQHZ010000049.1, from coordinate 6,150 downwards.
GACTCGCTCATCGCGTCCGGTGGCAACGACCGCTGCTGCGGGTGAGACACCGAGTGCGCAGCAAGGCTGAGGAAAGAGGACAGGGTATGCCAAAGAAAATGGATTTTATCAAAAAACACAAAGCATTTGTTGTGTTCGCGATTCTGGCAATTTTGCTGGCGCTGGTTGCCATATTTGCGAATGTCATTGCACCCTATGATCCGTATGAGGCCGTTTTGACGGATGCGCTGCAGGCTCCGAGCAGTACCCACTGGTTCGGCACAGATAAGCTGGGCCGGGATCTGTTTTCAAGAGTGATCTATGGAAGCCGGATTTCGCTGTCCTCGGCGCTGATTCTGGTGGCGTGTATTTTCGTGGTCGGGTCGGTGCTCGGTATTCTGGCCGGGTATTTTGGAGGATGGATTGACGCGGTCATTATGCGTGTCGCGGATATGATGATTTCGTTCCCAGGGATGGTGCTGGCGATCGCCATCGCAGGTATCCTGGGGGCAAGCATTACAAATGCGGTGATTGCAATCACGGCTGTAAGCTGGACGAAATACGCGCGGCTGGCGCGAAGCCTGGTGCTGAAGATCAAGAATTGTGACTACATTGCGGCGGCGCGGGTGACTGGTTCGACGACGCCTCATATTCTCTATGTGTATCTGTTTCCGAATGTCATGCCGACGCTTCTGGTAACCGCGTTTACGGACATCGGAAGCATGATGCTGGAGCTGGCGGGTCTTTCGTTTCTGGGATTTGGCGCACAGGCGCCGCAGGCGGAATGGGGCCTGATGCTGAGCGAGGGGCGGAGCTATATGATGGCCGCGCCGTGGATGATGCTCTATCCAGGCCTCGCGATACTGGTAACTGTTGTGGTATTCAACCTTTTGGGAGACAGTCTGCGGGACGTCCTGGATCCAAGAGATGAATAGGATTTAAAAATTATGGAGGAGTGAATCAGATGAAAACGTTTAAAAAGACACTGGCTGCTGCGATGGCGGCCGCAATGGTGGTGAGCGCCACGCCGGTCATGACGCAGGCGGCGTCCGGTGATGTGCTGAATTTCGGATGCTATGTATACTCGACCTCGTTTGACCCGGCCGCATATCAGAACGCTGCGTGGCAGGGCGTTCGCTGGGGCATTACGGAGTGCCTGTTTAAGTTCAATGATGACATGAGTGTGGAACCACTGCTGTGTGATACCTACGAGGTGTCGGACGACAAGATGACCTGGACGTTCCATATCCGTGATGGCGTACAGTTTTCGAACGGGGATGCCTGCGACGCGCAGGCGGTAGCGGATTCTCTGAACCGTCTGTTTTATGTATGTGCAAACAGTGACGACTACAGTTCGACACCGGCCGGCTATATTGATATGGCAAGCATTGAGGCGGACACGGATGCAAATACGGTGACCATCGTGACCAATACGGCTGTGGCGGACCTGACCGCAACCCTCTGCTTCCCGTTCTACTCCATCATTGATGTGTACGGGGATACGACCGATGCGGAGCATGAGGGCGGCTATGCGACTTCTGTGATCGCGACCGGTCCGTATGCGCTGTCTTCCTTTGACGCGACAACGAAGAGTGGCACGATGGTGGCAAATGAGTACTACTGGAACGGCGAGGTTCCGTACGGAACGGTCAATGTAACATTCATTGAGGATGACACGACGAAGGCAATGTCTCTGATGAGCGGTATTATCGACCTGACGGAAAACGTGACGACCTCCAGCGACCTGGCGACCCTGGAAGCGAGCGATGCTTACTATGTTTCCAAGTCATCGAGCCTTCGGAGCGGATTTGCCTATATTAATTTTGACGGAGTCCTTGGTAACGATACGCTGCGTCAGGCAGTCCGTATGGCGATTGACAGCACGACCATGTGCGAGGTGACGGTCGGCGGTATGTACACGGCGGGCGTCGGCATTCTTCCGTCTTCCCTGATTTACGAGGATGAAAATCTGGACAATCCGTACGCGTACGATGCGGATGCGGCGGTTGCTCTGCTGGATGAGGCGGGCATCGTGGATACGGACGGCGACGGCATCCGTGAGCTGGACGGCGAGAACATCAATCTGACTTATGTTACCTACAACAATCGCTGCCTGTCTGATTTCGCACAGGCGATCCAGGTTTCCCTCTCCGCGATTGGTATTGGCGTGAGTGTCAACAGCACGGACAGTGACACCGAGTGGATGCTGATGCAGGCTGGCGAGTATGATCTGTGTGACTCGAACTGGACGACGGTGGGTACCGGCGATCCGACCGCGTTTTTGCTGAACTGGTACGGCGGCGAGGATGGCTCTAATTTCTACGGCGAGGACAATCAGGACGGCACCAACTATTGCAACTATGACAGCGATGAATTTGATGCCCTGTATGAGCAGTTTACCGCGTCGATTGATACGGATGAGAGAAATGCACTGGTTGTTGAGATGGAACAGGTGCTGGTCAATGACTGCGCAGTGCTGCTGCACGGCTACTACAACTCGACGATGATCAGCAATGCGTCGAAGGTGAGCGGCGCGGAGATTGCGACCTTTGATTATTACTGGCTGAGCACGGACATCCAGCCGGTCGGCTGAGAATGTCCCTTTGCCGCTCGAATCATGTAACTGCAAACAAGCTTTGGAGGATCGGATATGGATTTACTGAAGATACAGGATATTACGGTCAGGTACGGGAAAAATCCGTCTCCGACCATTGAACATTTCGACCTGACGATGAAGGACGCGGAGGTGGTCAGTGTCGTCGGCGAGAGCGGAAGCGGCAAGACAACCGTCATCCGCGCGGTGCTCGGGCTGCTCCCCGGAGGCGGACAGGTCGAAGCAGGGGATATTCTGTTTGAGGACCGTTCGCTGCTGAAGCTGTCTAAAAATGAATGGCGTGACCTGCGGGGGACAAAGATATCCATGATTTTTCAGGATTCCGGCGCGATGATCAATCCGATCCGCAAAATCGGTTCCCAGTATGTGGAATATATACGGACGCATGAATCGATATCCAAAAAGGACGCATATGAAAAAGGCGTAGAAATGCTGGAGCGGATGCGGCTTCCGGATGGCAGAAATATTATGAACAGCTATCCGTTCCAGCTCTCCGGAGGAATGCGGCAGAGGGTCGGGATTGCCATGGCGATGACCTTTTCTCCGAAGCTTTTGCTGGCGGATGAGCCGACAAGCGCGCTCGATGTCACGACGCAGGCACAGATTGTCCGCCAGATTATGGAGCTGCGGGACCAGTTCCACACCTCAGTCATTATTGTCACACATAACATTGGCGTGGCAGCGTACATGGCGGACCAGCTGGTGGTGATGCAGCATGGAAAGGTTGTGGACCGGGGAACCCGGGATGAGGTGATGAATCACCCAACCAGTGAATACACGAAGAATCTGCTGGCCGCGGTGCCGGAAATGGAGGGAAAACGCTATGTCCCCTGATAAAAAAGAAACAGCGGCGGCAGAAAATCAGATGCCGGAGGGTGCCGCAGGCCATGAAGCAATCTTAAGTGCGCAGCATGTCACGAAACAGTTTCCGGCTTCCGGCGGCCGCACGCTGAAAGCCTGCAATGATATCAACCTGACCGTGTACCGCGGGCGGACGCTCGGCATTGTCGGGGAGAGCGGCTGCGGCAAATCTACGTTTGTGAAAATGATTGTCCAGATGTTTCCGCCTACGGAAGGGCAGATTCTGTTCAAAGGGAAAGATATTACAAAACTCAAGGGCGAGGAGCTGCGGCAGAGCCGGAGAAACATTCAGATGGTATTTCAGGACCCGGCGGCCGCGTTCAGCCCGAAAATGAAGATTATTGACATCGTTACCGAGCCTCTGATGAATTTTAAGCTGATCAAACGCTCGGAACGCGAGGCGAAGGCGAAGGAGCTGCTGCGCATGGTGGAGCTTCCGGAGGATTTCCTATATCGCTATCCGCACAATATGAGCGGCGGACAGCGGCAGAGAGTCGGCATCGCGCGGGCGCTTGCCCTGGAGCCGGAAATCATTGTCTGCGATGAGGCGACGTCGGCGCTTGACGTGTCGGTGCAGGACCGCATCATCGAGCTGCTCGTGAAGCTGCAGAACGAAAAAGGAATCTCCTTTGTATTTATCTGCCACGATATGGCGCTGGTGCAGTCGTTTGCGCATCAGCTGGCGGTCATGTACCTGGGAAATATCGTGGAGGTCCTGCCCGGCAATGAGGTCGCAACGAACGCGCAGCATCCTTACACCCAGGCCATGCTGGGGGCCATCTTTTCAACAAAGATGGATTTTACCAAAGAGATTGAGAGCATTGAGAGCGAGGCGCCGAGCCCGGTGGATGTGCCGCCGGGATGCCCGTTCCAGAACCGCTGCGATCGGTGCCGGGATATCTGCAAGAAGGAAAAGCCGGTGCTGAAACGGATATCGGAAAATCATGAAGTGGCCTGCCATTTGTTTGATTAATAACTGTAATTGCTCTGTATGATTCGGAGGCTTATCCGGGCAGCGGTTTTTTGTGTCGGGCTGCCGGAGAAATGGTGCGGAAAATCAGCAAGCTGAATGTAAAAGTATTATGATATGGATTACTGAGACTGGTAGTAAAACGCAAAGTCCTGATGAAGGCAGTTATTAGACAATATGTAATGACCAGAAGGAATGAGAGGATGGTTTATGAGAAAAACAGCTGTATTCTTATCGGCAGCAATTCTGCTGTCTGGCTGGATGTCCGGCGCATTCAATCCTGTCCGTGTTTTCGCTGAGGAACAGGCGGACACTGTCGAAGCTGCAGAAACGCTATCCGCGCAGGAGGAGATGGCGGAAGGCTACACGATTGGTGTGTCCGTTTATGACCCGGCGGACTGGGAAGCCATCGCATTCCGGGACTATTTTGAAAATTATCTCGGAAGCGCGTTCAACGCAACGTTTTATTACAATGCGGAGCGGATCGATACCGCGGAGGATGAGATTGCGTTTGTCACGGAATTGCATGAGGCGGGAGTGAAGGGGATCATTTCGTTCCTTTCTACTTATATTGAAGAGGTTCTGCCGGTATGCGAGGAGTACGGCATGTATTATGTGCTGGGCTCCGGCACCATCTCGGATGAGGTGTATGAGAACGTAAAGGACAATCCGTATTTCCTCGGCACGATCGGACCGACGACGGAAGAGGAGCAGGCGGCCGGCGAAACACTTGCGGAGAATCTTTCCGCTCTGGATGAGGAGAAAAACGCAAGCTATCTGGTTGTGACCGGCGGCAGCGGCATCGGAAATGAGATGCACCGCCTGAGAACGGTCGGCATTCTGACAAAGCTGCAGGAGGTCTATGGACAGACCTATGAGCTGTCCGTGGAGGAGCTTGCCGGGATTACAGAGACAACCGAGATTGAGACCGGAAGTGACGTGCGGATTACGCTTTTCCCGGGCTACCTTGTGGACGGCAGCGAGATTGGAGAAGCAGTGGCGGATGGCGGGTACACCATTGTGATTTCCGCGATGACCATCGCCAATGCGATTACAAACATCTGCAGCGCCGAGGAGGCCAACGGTTATGACATTAAGGTTGGCATGCTGGACTGCTTCACGGATCAGAACTATGCATTTTTCAATGAGAAGGACGTGAACGGAGATTCCAAATTAAATTGCCTGGTTGGGAAATACGGGGCGATTGTCGGGCCGTCCTTTGTCGCGATGTGCAATGCCTACGCCGGATATGCGGATGACTTCCGGGAGGACGGGAGAGCGTTCCGGCTGTATCAGACCTACTGGTATGCGGCGGATACGGACGAATTTAATGAACTGTATGCGCAGTCTATCAGTACATATGAAAATACATACAGTGCAACGGATATGATGCAGGTATTGAAGCTCTACAATGATGACGCGGATTACGCGGCGTTTCAGGAATTTACGGAACATTGACGTGCTGATCGGGTGGGATTTGATGGCTGAAGTCGGAAGCTTCGGTGCTGTCCGCAAGGATTCTTTTCAGTAGTTTTGGATTTGCATAAGAGACACATGGTAAAAAGGCTCGCGGTATAGGTGGGCCTTTTTCGTGACATACTGGTGCGAATTCTTTGTGAAGCAGATGCAAAAGAAAGGAAAATACTTGACAAAAACGACAGGGAATTTATAATACCTGACTTCCGTCGTTTCTCTCAAAACATGGTACTCAGGAGCCAAGCAGCAT
>JAJQHZ010000156.1 GCA_021199475.1 Lachnospiraceae bacterium | reverse complement strand
AATGATGGTATCATTCCGCGGACGGATGGTATCTCGCGCGCGGAATATTCATTCTGCATCGTTGATCAATTTCCTTGCTTCAGTTCCTTCTTCTTGTACACCAAGAACTGGCTTCCCAGCAGCCATTATTCCATAAATCTTAGATGGTACTGACACGCCTTTTATACCCTTTGCATTTACGCACCAGTAAACATCACCGGCATTTAAAGAATATATAAGTTCTTCTATTGGTTGATACGGTATAAAAACTGTATTATTCATTTTGTGCTTCTTTGTATAAAGCACTAATTTATCCAACACCGATCCGGCACCAACAAAAGCGAAAACAACTTCTTTTCCCTCTGAAGTTTTCACACCCTGGAACTTTTCGATAACCTTAATGATTCCTTCCAAGTCGTAATACAACCCAATATTCCCTGAGTACATGAATACGAACTTGTTTTCCAGCCCGTACCGTTTTTGAAATTCCACAACCTTCTCGTTATCACGTTCCAACGGATAAATTTCCTTCTCATTGGTCCAGTTATTGATGATTGTGTATTTAGGTATCTTCCGATTCTTTGCAAATCTTTTTTCAAGTGTCTCACCAAGGTCACGGCCAACTGTAATAATCAAATTACTCCGCTTACAGGAAAACTTATCAAACCACATCATGGCTCCGAGGATCAATTTATTTTTGCTATAACCAACAGCAATCGTTTGCTCGGGGTTATAATCTTGTATCCCGTAAACAAATTTTGAATTCCGGTTTACCCACTTCCCCCAAACCCCAAGTAATCCTCCAAGTATCGGCGGCTGTGATATTGAGAACACATAATCCTGTTTGCCTACTTTAAATGTTGCTGCCATTGCGCCAAAGAAGTAAGATAAAATATTTTTCACCCTGCTTCCGCCCTTTGTCTTATCAAACTCTGGCACACGAATACGAAGCACCTTAACTCCGTTAATTTTTTCTTTATAATATTTCTGTGTTTTATATTGATCTTCAATCGTACCAAGATAACTAGGCACAACACATATCACCGTGACGTCAAACGTATCCAGAAGTCCTTCTGCCAGTTCTTTTAGAATCTGGCCTGTCGAAGCTGTATCTGGTATGTAGTAATGGGCATATATCAACAGCTTCTTCTTATCGTTCATAATTTGTTAATCCTCCCTCAGGCATCCCATCTATCGGCTCCCACGCATCTGTAATGATGCGATACTTTCATATCTATCTTCATTTTTAAAATTTTTTGTTCAATACACGACAGACAGCGGGTAGAGAATTTCTCCATCCGCTGCGGCAACTCCACCCTCCTCAATGTCGGCCAAAAACGCCCAATTTCCGGGCTTTTCGCTCATTTTTCCGGGTAAGAAAATATGAACTCAGTCAGCGCATTTTCATCTGCTTGCTGGCTTTTGTTCCTATTATGCCGCATTCACAAATTTTGAATTCCGGTTTACCCACTTCCCCCAAACTCCGAGTAGTCCTCCCAGTATCGGCGGCTGCGAGATCGAGAACACGTAATCCTGTCTGCCGACTTTAAATGTTGCGATCATTGCGCCAAAGAAGTACGATAAAATATTCTTTACCCGGCTTCCGCCCTTCGTTTTATCGAACTCAGGAACACGGATGCGGAGTACTTTCACTCCATTGATTTTTTCCTTGTAGTATCTCTTTGTTTTGTATTTATCTTCAATCGTTCCAAGATAACTCGGAACAACGCAGATGACTGTAATATCAAATGTATCTAAAAGCCCTTCGGCCAACTCCCGGAGAATCTGACCGGTAGAAGCAGTGTCGGGTATGTAATAGTGTGCATAGATCAACAGCTTCTTCTTTCTTTCCACGCTTGAATCCTCCCTCAATCCCTCTTATCGATCCGTGGTTCATCAGCCATGGGCGGATCGTTCCATCATGGCTAAAAAGCGCAATTTAATAGAGGGGCATCGCCCCTCTATCTTTTTTTGTGCTTTATTCCATTATCCGCAGTGATTATTTGTACTAATTACACCTTTTCAATCACACAGCTATGCCTCTTCGCATTCGGTCCCTTAGCAGTCTTTCTGAATCAGCTAACGCTGTTCCAACTGCTCCCCATTCTGTTCCGCTGACTGCATCCTCAAACGCTTCAGCGACCTCGAAGTTAGGGATATAGGATTCTCCGCCTTCTGCCGTGTCTGTCGTTCTTAAGCGTCTGAGACACGGGCTCTCTTTTGAGCCGCAATTGCATAGCTTCGCCATACCGCTCCGGTAGCCGGGGCGGCTGGCTGTGATGTTATGACGACCGGCATTGGAAACGGCGGCGGAGCGACACATTTGCAATGTCCGGAGTCTTGTAGGGTGGTTCTGCTCTCATTTCATGGAAAGCAGGCGGCAGTGCTTCATTCGTCTGCTTCTTTTATCTGACAATATCGGATTAATTTCTGTATCCTGCTACTTCACGGTCCCCGTCCTTCGTTTTTCCCGCGGGTCCCAGACGAATCCAATCGCATCGAGGAGCTGGATTTTTTCCTCGTTCATTTTCCCTGCGCGCCGAATTTTGCGCTGGTTCAGGACCCAGGTGTACAGGCTGGTTCCTCTTGTTCCGTAATAGTCTCTGGGGATGCTTGCCAGGTTTCCGTGTTTTTCGGAAAATTCTTTTGCATCCTGGTACATCTCTTTCCAGCGGGCCGATGCCTTTACCATGCCGTCGGAGGGCAGCTCGGATAAAAGTTCCTTCTGCCTTTGGCTGAGTTTTCCTTCTTCCAGTGCCTTCTTCTGGGAAGCGAGCCATTTGCCGATCCAGACGCCGTCTGCCACGGTGTCCTGCGTGATTGCGAGGTTTCCGTTTTCCCGGTACCATTTTTTTACCAGCGCAAATCGGCTCTCCCAGGAGTCGGACGCCCACTCCATGCCGATGGCATCCAGTTTTTCTTTGCGAGCGGCGGACAGCTTCTGATCCTGACAGGCCTTCTTCTGGTTCCGAATCCAGCTTCCCAGCCGGAATCCGTCGTCTGTCACATATCTTGCCGGGACGAGAAGATCGCCATGGGCCGCCGCATATTCCTTTGCCGCCTGATAGCCACTGTCCCACTTCTTATCATTGACGTTTGTCCAGACCATCCCGATGTTGTCGAGCCGTCGGATCTGCTCCGCGGTCAGCGACGTTCCTTCCGGGTGATCCTTGCTGTATTTGTTCCGCTCCTTCCGCATCCGGTGTACCCAGCTGCCGAGTCGTATCCCGTCTGCGCTGACATAGGTAACCGGGACGTCCAGGCTCCCATGCTCCTCATAGAAGGCTGCGGCTGCCTCGTAATTCCGCTCCCAGTAATAATCGGTCTTGCCCCAGATCATCCCGATCTCGTTCAGCAGCCCGATCCGCTCTCTGGTCAGATATTTCTGCCGCGCACCGGCCTTTTCGAAGCTGCGGATGCTGTTCAGCCATTCGCCCAGGTGAATCCCATCCTCTGTCACAAAGTCCCATGTGACGTCCAGATCGCCATGTTCCTCATAATATGCCTTTGCGGCGGAATAATTTTTCTCCCAGAGCTGATCCAGGGAAGATTCCCAGACCATCCCGATGGAATCCAGCCTGCGGATCCGCTCTTCGGTCAAACAGCCATGACCGGTTCCTTTCCGGATGCCCCGCTGGGTGAATACCCACTGGCCGAGCGGATAGCCGTCCTCCGTCACGTAGGCGGCCCGCATCTCCAGGTTCCCATGCTTTTCGTAATAGGCCTTCGCGAGGTCAAACATTAAATCCCAAGAAGCGGACAGGGTATCGTCCAGCTGACAAAACAGCTCCCGGCAGTCCTTCACCTCATCGATGATGCGAAAGTGCTCGTTTACGATGTGTTGCTCCTCTCCGAGGCTTCGGTAATAGGAGGTAACCAGCTGCATTTCGTCTTCGATCATGGACCAGCTTTCCAGACAATTCAGGTTTTGTACAATATCAAAAATAACCGCATCATTTCGTTTGCTGGAGGAAAGTGCCCGGCCAATCTGCTGCTTGTAAACGATCGGAGATACGGTCGGCCGCAGCAGAATGACGCCGCTGATGCCTTCCACATGAATCCCCTCATTTAAGGCATCGATGCAGTAAAGGAGGCGCAGATGGGACGTGTCATCGTCCGCACGGAAATCGTCAAACGCCTGATCCGCCCCCGGATCACTCGTATAGAGCGAATAGACGTGTGGGTGTGCATCGACCTTTTCAAACCACTCCAGGTGCCCCATCATCTCGTCCATGTGCTCTTTATTCGAACAGAACACAATGTACTTTCCCGTCCGATCCTTCATATGCTTATCAAAAATCGCGTCCAGGCCCTCCGACATCTCCAGGGCACGCTTCAGGTCCTCCAGGATCGGTTCGCAGGCGTCCCGGACGACCCTGCTCTTCGTCGATTTGATGCGCTGTTCGTATTTCTGCAGGCTCTGCTGACAGGCATAGACGGAAAGCACATACTTCGGAGGATTCAAAATGCCCCGGACAATTGCCTCTCCCAGGGTCATCTCTGACGCGATATTTCCATCAAATAACTCATCCGCCATATCCCTCTGGTTGTCCAGATAGCGGATGTTCGTCGCGGACAGGCCCAGAATCGGCGTGTCCGGAAACGCAGCGAGCAGCTTCTGCACGCCCTGCCCCCACAGCTGCGCGCCACAGCGGTGAAACTCATCCAGAATGATGTAAGCCGGGGCGTTTTCCGATTTTTCCGTGCCTTCTGCATTTCCCCGGCTGTCTGCGCCTCGCGCGTATTCCCATTTTCCCGCGTCTTCTACATTTTCCCGGCTGTACGCGCTTTCTGCGCTTTCCGACCGGCTCTGCGGATGCAGTTCGGATGTGCTGCATACAGAGTCCACGGAATCATCCATGCAGATCGCTTTCCTCTCCGTCTCGTCCATCCACATCAGCTTCGCATAGGTGCAAAAGGTGATATTATCGGGAATCTCGCCGCCGGTGGCCGCTTTCAGATTCTCCAGCTGCGTTTTAAAAATATATTCGGATAGAGAGAGCCAGAGGATGTGCTCCGTCGGATGATCCGCGCAGAGCCGGAATCCGATGAACGATTTTCCGGTTCCGGTCGGGTGGATGATTGCTGCTTTTCCGGTCTGCTTCATCATGTCCACTGCAGCGTCATACGCCGACTGGTTATGGTCAAACAGCACAACTTCCAACATCCTCACCTCCCCGTTCGAATGTTTGTACGAATCCGGTATTTCCGTTTTGCTTCATTTGCTTCTATCGGAAAGAAGCCCTATCGAAAGAAGCTCTCTGCCTTCTTTCCACTGTGCATAAAAAAAGAAAGCCCTTAGCTGATTATTAAGGGAGTACCC
>JAJQHZ010000146.1:14925-33735 GCA_021199475.1 Lachnospiraceae bacterium | reverse complement strand
ATCCTCCGTCGTGTAGCCGCCGATCCCGCGGTTGTAGATAACCAGATCCGAGCCCAGATTCATCAGCAGCTCCTGAATCGGGAACTGCTCCATCAGCGAAGAACCGGTAAAGAGAATCTGGCCCTTTTTCGCCATCGGGTTCAGGATGCGGAAGCGCTCCGCCTTGGTATTCTGTTCATTCTGCGTCATTCCCCGCATAATCTCTCCTGTAAGCTTCGCTATTTCTGCATTATTCATGTGATTGTTCCTCTTTTCTTATTTCCTGCTCTTCCATAGCACTTCTATTATGCAAAAATCAGTATAAAATTTGTTTTTCGTCAGAAAACCAGATTTGCCACTCCGACGATGAGCGGCAGCGTAAGAATGCACAGCAGCGTACTCAGGCACACTTCTTTGACCGCTCTGGTATAATCCTGGTCATACAGCTGTGCGAAAATCGCCACGTTACTTCCCACCGGCGCAGAGGCGGCGATCAGCACCGTCAGTTTGATGGTCTCATCGGCCGGAATCACCACCAGCAGCAAAATAGTCAACGCCGGAATCAGAATCAGCCGCACGGCCGTGCATTTATAGACCAGCCGGTCCGTGAACAGGGATTTCAGCGGAATCTGAGCCAGATACACCCCGAGCACGATCATCTCCACCGGACCGTTCATGGAGGCCAGCGTGGCAATGATATCGGTCAGGGCATCCGGCAGAGTCACCGGAAGGAAAAACAGAAGCAGCCCGGCCAGAAAGCTGAGGACGATCGGGTTGGTTCGTATTTTCCGGAAGCTGATTGCCGAGCGGTCACCCGTCATAACCAGGATCCCGTAGGTCCACTGTAGAATATTCAGGATTGCCACAAACGATGCCACATAAAAGACCGCCTCCGCACCAAGCGCCATCTGCACCAGCGGGATTCCGATAAATCCTGCATTGGAAAAGGCCGCCCCAAACCGCTCGACGCCTTCTTCTTTGCCAAAAAGAACGCGGCTGACCACCACAGAGAGCACCAGTGCCAGCAGTGCCAGCACGAACGAAATCACAAGTCCCTCCAGCAGCTCCAGACTGAACTCCCGGATGTAGGATTTGACAATCGCGACCGGCATGATTACGTACAACAGCATCCTGCCCATGTCCGCGCTCCCCTGCTTGCTCACCAGCTTCCTTTTGTATAAGAAATAACCGATCAGCAGATACACAAACATGATCAGGCTCTGCTTCAGCAGTAATAAGACGATTTCCATAGATATCTCCTTTTGTTCTCGGATCCCGGCTTCTTTTTCCAGGCTGACGAACGCCCCGGTAAGGATCTGCCGCACAGGCACACGCTTCAAAAGTTACCGATGCTTCCGGATACCAGATACAGTATTCTACCAGCAAGACGATTGCTCTGTATCCTGTATACGGCAGACCATTCCTGTTTCTATCAGAGAACGGCTTCCTTCTCCAGCACATCCCGCGAATTGCCGCCCACATAAATCCGGAACTCGCCCGGCTCCACCACATAGTTTAATTCTCTGTTATAGAATCCAAGTGCTGCAAACGGAAGTTCAAATTCTACGCGCTGCTCTTCGCCCGGCTCCAGCCATATCTTTTTGTAGCCCTTCAGTTCTTTCAGCGGCCTTACACGCGATCCGACGACATCGCGCACATAACACTGCACAATCTCATCCCCTGCCCGGTCGCCGGTATTTTTCACGGTTACTGATACATGAAAACTCCCTTGCGGCAGACTGCTCTGTACCGCAGCATCGACTGTCAAAGAGCTGGCATCCTTCCACCCATCCTGATTTGCTTCTGCCTGATTCGTTTTCTCCGAACCATCCGTTTCAAAAAGCGACTCTGTTTTTTCTACAGAAAGATGCTCATACTCAAACGTCGTATAGCTCAGGCCGTAGCCAAACGGATACACTGGCTCCAGCGGCGTGTCCAGGTATTTCGATGTAAATTTCGACTTGCCGCCCGGCCGTCCGGTATTCATGTGCGCATAATACATCGGGCACTGTCCGCTCGCATATGGGAACGTTGTTGTGAGCTTGCCCGATGGGTTCGCGTCTCCAAACAGAATATCCAGGATCGCATTTCCGGCCTCCACGCCCGGATGCCATGCTTCCAGAATTGCATCCGCACATTTGGCAATCTGCGGCATCGCCAGCGGACGCCCGTTGAAAAGCACCACAATCACCGGCTTTCCCTGCGCGGCTCCCACCTCTGAAAGCTCTTTCACAAGCCGGATGTCACTGTCCTTTAGCGTAATGGACGCACGGCTCGCCGCCTCGCCGCTCTCATCCTTCTGCTCGCCGATGACCGCAATCAGGGCATCCGATTCGGAGGCAATCTCAGCAACCGCCGCCTGCTCCGGGTCAAAATATACATACGTTATACCACGCTGCCCGCAGGCGTCCAGAATGCTCACGCAGTCATCCGGGTTCGCTCCGATCGCCCACGCACCGGTCATCTCACCCCGGTCCGCCGCCAGATGGCCGAAAATGCCGAGCCGGGCATCTGGTGCGAGCGGAAGCGCCTTTTTATCCGCATTCTGCGCGTTCTGCAGCTCCGTGCTCACGGATTCCGCATCTGCAGATTTCTCATCTGCACATGACTCCCGCAGCCCGGAACACACGGCGTCGTTTTTCAGCAATACCATGGATTTGATCGCCGCTTCCCGCGCCAGCGCCCGCGCCTCTCCGGTCAGCATGGCGCCGGCCTCCCGCTCCTCGCTGGTGCGGTACGGATGCTCGAACAGTCCCATTTCAAACTTTACGCGGAGGATGTCGGCAACCGCCTCATCCAGAACGGACTCCGAAAGCTCCCCACTCTCTACCAGCTCCTGCACATGCGCGATATAGGAATTCGATGTCATATCCATATCCACGCCTGCGCTCAGACACTGCTTCGCTGCGTCGCGCAGATCCGCTGCAATGCCGTGGTTCACGCACTCAGCGATTGCATTGGCGTCGCTGATCGTCATGCCGTCAAAGCCCCAATCCTTCCGCAGAACATCCCGGAGCAGCCACTCATTGGCCGAGCACGGCACACCGTTGATATCGTTGAATGCAGGCATCACCGCGCGCGCACCGGCGTCAATACACGCTTTATAAGAAGGAAGATACTCATCCAACAGCTTTTGCACAGACATGTCGACCCGGTTGTAATCTCTTCCGGCCTCAATCGCACCATAGGCCGCAAAATGCTTCACACAGGCCGCCATCGCGTCCTCCTTCGTCAGATCGTCGCCCTGAAATCCTCTCACCTTCGCCGCGCCATAATCGCCGTTCAGCAAAACGTCCTCGCCGGCACCCTCACTGACGCGTCCCCAGCGGGCGTCCTTCGCCACATCGACCATCGGTGCAAACGTCATATGCACCCCGGCAGCCGTCGCCTCCTCTGCCGCCAGACGGGCCGTTCTCTCCCAGAGCTCAGGCTCCCACGCGCAGCTCTCCGCCAACGGAATCGGCGTCACCGTGCGGAAACCATGAATCACATCATATCCATAAATCAGCGGAATCCCCAGACGCGTCTCCTCCACTGCAATCTTCTGCAGGCGGTTTGCGGTCGCTGCGTCGCCAATCCCGTTGAATGAGCCAATCCTTCCTGTACGGATATCCTCCTCGTGGTAGTCCTGCTTCGCGCCGCCCATCAGACGGTCGAACTCCTCCTTTGAGATTCTGCCGTCAAACATCATGTCCAACAGCTCCTCAAAGCTTACCTCAAACGCGCCGACCAGAGACGGTCCGCACTGCTGCAGCTGACCCACCTTCTCCTCCAGAGTCATCTTCGCCAGGAGTTCCTGAATCTGTTTCTCATATTTCTTACTCATTATTTTCCTTTCTGCCTCTATTTGTCGCCATAGTGTCCTCTGCAATGAGCAATGTAAATTCGACCGCTTTCCATATGATAAACAAGTCTGTCCTGATCATTAATCCGTCGGCTGAACTCCCCTTGCAGGTTTCCAGAGAGAGGCTCTGGTTTTCCAATTCCTTCTGTACATCCGTTTCGTTCGATATCCTGTATGAGTTTATTTATGCGTGTCAGCGTTTTCTTATCCTGTCTTTGCCAGTACAAATAATCTTCCCACGCATCGTCAGACCAGATTTTTTCACTCATCATCCACCTCAATCAACTCATGTGCGTGTCCTTTTCCCGCACGAAGTTCTCTTACAGACTTTTCTACATACGCAAGATTTTCTTCTGAATAAAACAAATCCGCATTGTATGCTATATCAAACGGTATACGGTTTTCCCTAAGTACTGCTTTTACAAAAATATTGACAGCAGCTGAAGCAGTAAGCCCAACGTTTGAACAAAACGAATCAAATCGAGCCTTATCTCTTTCATCTACCCTTGCAGTTATTGTTGCCTGTGCCATAACAATCCACCCCTTTTTTGTGTTCGAATTGTCATTATTATATCACTATTGTATGCGAAATGCAATAGTTTTACTTACAACATGGTCTTCCCGGCTGTCAGCACCTTCGTCCGACCATCCGGCAGTCTCAGCTCTGCCTCCGCGCCGAACGGCACGGTAAAGGTATAAGTCACCCTGCCATCCTCATCATAGCTCCAGCTGCTCTCATACACGCCCGCCGCTGTCTCCAGTTTCCCTTTTGCAAATCCAAGCCGCTGATCCGGATGCGGCTCAAGAATTGCCTTCCGGAATCCCGGCTCTGCCGCGCGAATGCCGCAGACATACCCGTACATCCATGCCTCAATGCTTCCGTAGCTGTAATGGTTCAGGCTGTTCATGCCCTCCGCGCTGATGGTTCCGTCCGGTCCCACGGAATCCCAGCGTTCCCAGATGGTCGTCGCTCCCAGGTTCACACTGTAGAGCCAGCTTGGGAAATCCTCATTCAAAAGGAGCGTGACCGCTGTATCATGATGGCCGGTCTGTGTGAGTGCCGGACAGAGCATGGTGGTTCCGACAAAGCCGGTATTCAGATTGTCGTTGCTGGCCTTCACCCGCGCCTCCAGGGCATCGCCCTCCTGCTGCGCGAAGCTGCGTACTGATTGCCCGTCCGCACCTGTCAGTGCGTCATCTTCGCTCGTTTTGACCGCACATTCCTGTGTGTCCACGGATACTGGCTTAGCACCGCTGCCCTGCACACTCTTTGGCATTGACTCAACCGCACATTTCTGCGCATCCGCTGGCATTGGCACGTCCGTCAGTCCGAAACCGATCGCAATCGCCGAGCCGGTCTGTGTTTTGCAGGCGCAGGTTCCATCCGCATCAAAATACTTCTCCCGGATTGCTGATTTGATCGCGTCCGCCAGCTCCCGGTACTCGTCTGCCTCCTCATATCCGAGAATCTTCGCGGACTGCGCCACAATATCTGTGTCACGATAATAATAGGCACTGGCGATGTACAAAGGGTCGGTCGCGCCAAACGGTCCCGGCTGCGGATTGTCAAGCGCGAGCCAGTCTGCAAAATGAAAGCCATCCTTTATCAGATGCGGCCCCTCAATCGCCTCTTCCTTTTTCCTCTGACAGTCCACCCAGGCCTTCATACCCGGATACATCTCCGCCAGCAGGGTTTTACTCCCGTAATGCTGATACACATTCCACGGGATGATAACGCCCGCGTCCGCCCACGGACAGGAGCCGTGCTCTGCCACCATCCCCCGCTTCAGGCGCGGCACTACGTTCGGGACAGAGCCGTCCAGAATGCTCTGCTCCGCACGCATATCCCAGAGATATTTGCGGTAAAATGCAGGCATATACATATTGTAGCAGGCGGTCTCGGAAAAGACCTGCGCATCGCCGGTCCAGCCCAGCCGCTCGTCACGCTGCGGGCAGTCCGTCGGGACATCCAGGAAGTTGTCCTTCTGTCCCCAGAGCGCATTGGAAAACAGCTGATTGACCTTGGCATTCCCCGTCGTAATCTGCCCGATCTGATCAAAATCGCTGCGCAGATGCCAGGCGGTAAACTGCTCTGCTCTCACTTGAATGGCATCCGTGCCATCGTTTTTCATCTTCCCGGATGCACCGGATTCCAAGCCCGCATCGGCAGCTGGAGCCGTACACTCCACCTTCATATAGCGGAACCCATAAAAGGTAAAATGCGGCCGGGCCAGCGCCTTTTTACCGTTTGAAATATAGGTAAATTCGGTCTTCGCGGTCCGCAGATTCTCATGGTAGAAGCAGTCGTTCTGCAGGATCTCACCCGCGGTGAGCGTAATCCGCGTCCCCTCCGGAAAATCAGCATCGATCTCCACCCAGCCGGTAATTTCCTGCCCAAAATCAAGTACCGTCTCGTTTTTCGGTGTGTGGATCAGCTCCTTTACCGCAAAGGATTCTTTTTTCACGATTGGAAGACTATAGCGGTCGGAAAGAGGGCCGCAAGCCTCCGGGGAAGCCAGTGCAACGCGACCGCCCCCGGTTCGCGTATTCCAGTCTGCTGCTAATTCTTCGATTCTCTTTGATTTCGAATCCGTTCCCGGCAGACCTCCCGCTGCCAAATCCGTTAAGGCCTCCCGTCTCGCGTCGTAAACCTCGCCATCATAAATATTGTTAAATGTGACCGGGGAAATCCGGCTCTCCCATGTCTCATCTGTCACAGCCGCCAGCTTCTCGCCCTCATCGGTACGCACCACCAGCTCCGCGATGGCATACAGCCGGTCGCCGTAAATATCCGTAAATCCGCCGTCAAAGCCCAGGCGGCCTTTGAACCAGCCCTCGCCGAGCCAGATGCAAATCTCATTTTCACCCTCCCGCAGATACGAGGTCACATCATAGGTCTGTACCTGCAGATGGAAATCGTAGGAATGATACCCCGGAGCCAGGTATTCCTCCCCCACCTTTTCGCCATTGATCCGGCACTCATAGACGCCCAGACCGCAGATATACAGCCTCGCATCCCCGGTCTTCTCCACAGAAAACTTCTTAACCAGTATCGCAGAAGAGGTCTCTCCCACCGGCGAAATCCACTGCCCGCGCCAGGGCTCGTTCATCTTTCCTGTCTCAAAGCTGCTCGCGGCAGAGGCACTCTCGCCATTCTCCGCCATCACCGTCACATCCCAGCTATATCGGGTGCGCGGCTTCAGGTCAAGCTTCACCGGATAGTCCATGCTGTCGGCGGACGCATCCTCCCCGCTGTCAAAAACTACGTTTTCCGTGTACACATTTTCATCAGAGATTTCACCGACTCCCTTCGAAAGCGCCGCGTCCTCCATCACACGGATCCGTGCCCATTTCTGGCTTTTCGCCTCCCCACCGTCTGTCACAAGCCACGAAAAGCTCAGCGGGCTGATCTGAAATCCTACAGGTGCTTCCACATTATTTACCCTCAGTTTTTCCAGTTTCATTTTTTCTATATTCTCCTCTTCTCTCTTCCATTTTCTGCCCTGGAGCAAAGCAGGTCTCTCACCATGTCAAACGCATTCCGTCCGCCAAATCCAGGCGAACCGTACACTTTTCCTGTTCAACACTGTCTGTGCCAAACGTCCTTACACCAGAACAGCTTCCCCGTCTTTTACACTCAATTTCATAAAACACGGCTTCTCCTGAAATTTATCGTTCGGATAGTGCAGGACAAACAGAAGCTGTCCGTCCTTATCTGCAAATACCATGCCATGCCCGCCGTTTTCCGGAAAAATCGGCCGGTCAATCTGCCGCCATGGTCCCCTCACGCTCCCGCTCTCCGATACCGCCAGGCCGACCGCGTAACCACAGGTGCCCCAGCTGGACCAGGTCATACACAGCCCCATGCCCGGCATCCAAAAGACGCAGGGACCGTCCGTGAAATAGACATCCCCGTCCATCCCAAACTCCGCTTTCGCGAACGGAACCGGGTGCGCCCAGCCTGCCTCGCCGGCGGAAAACAGAAGAACCGGCTCGTCGGCTGCGGCCGACAGATCCGGCCGCAGTTCCACCATGCACATATCGCCATTCGGGCTGTCCTCAAACGAATGCGAAAAAATCAGATAAGGCGTCCCGTCTTCCACATAAAGGGTCCCGTCGATGCTCGTCCAGTCCTGCGGCGTCAGCTCCTCCCCATACGGAACAAACGGCCCGGTCGGGCTCTCACTGCGGAGCACATAGATTCCTTTCTTGCATCCTTCCCCTTCCAGCGTCGTCACAAAATAAAACGCATTCTGATAAAAATAACATTCCGGCGCCCAGTAGCTCCGGTCAGCAAAAAAGCCATCCGGCCGATGGAAAATCTCAATTGGCCCTTCCCAGTTCTCCCGGTCATCACTCACATAGCAGTCAAAGCCATCCGCCTCACTCCAGCAGGTCGCACTTCTCGTGCCATACAGATAATACCGGTTTTCATGCAAAAGAATGTACGGGTCTCGAATGTTGATTTCTTCTGTTTTCAGCACAGCAAAATTCCCCCTGATTCTTTATATATTAAGTTTATTGTACCGAAAAAATCCCCCATATGCTATGGGAGATTTTTCCTAAAACACGACATATTTTCCTGCGGGTAATAAAATTCACGCAGCATTACCGAAGCCTGCGCTCTGCTTCAGTGCGTATGAAACGGACAGAAACCAAATATTGGGCACCGCCTGCAATGGTTTTCTGAGTCGTCAGTTTAGAAACTCATACACCAGTTCAGACACCTCCACAATCAGGTTTTCCGCGTTTCCGACACCCATTTCATCCACCTCAGAGGACATGACACAGAGAATGTAATCCGTCTTTTCTCCAAATACGATCGCGGCGTCATGCGTCTCTTCCTCGGTCTCACCGGTCTTGTTCGCCACCGGAATCCCATCCGGAACACCTGCCGGTATCTTCGTCGTAACATCCTGCTGCAGAAGGAGATTCAGCATTTCCTCCGAAGCCTCCTCCGACACACAGGTGCCGTCATAGATCATTTCCAGCAGCGCACCGCAGTCCTCCACGGTGGTCTCGTTGATGCCTTCCCCGGTGGACTCAAAGCTGGAATCCGATGGATGCAGGGTCGAATGCACGCCGGTACTCAAAAATCCATTTTCAGCGATATAGGAATTAATCAGGCGCGCACCCTGCGTAAAGCTATTTTCACTGCTATGCAGGCGGACGAGCTCATTATAGGATTCGTTTCTGGAAGCCGTGATCATCGTATACAGCCGGTCCTCAATCGTTGCCTGCGCATCGATCTCATTCACGCGGTTCACCCTGCAATAATTTTCCACCAGATCATCCATATTCTCGTATGCAGACATCATCACATACAGCTTGATCAGGCTGGCCGCGTACATACTCTGGCTGTTGATCGTAAATGACTCATCCGTATCCAGATCCTTCAGATAAACGCTCCAGACTCCGGAGCTGTCCGCCAGCATCCCTTCAATCTGCGCAGACAGCTCCGTCAGATCCGGCGCGAATACCTCCTCTGTCTGTTTCTCAGTGGAAGCTTCGGTTTCACGTTCTGTCTCGGTTTCCCCGACCAGCTCTGCCGACTCATTGATCGCCGCCGTTACATCCTCCTGATTAAAATTTGCCACTCTCCCGACAATCATACGGATTCCCACACCGAACAGCAGAATGGACATCACCAAAATCCCGACATGCAAACGCGTACGTCTTACTTCTTCTTCTCTTTTCAGCTGCCGGTTCAGCCGATTCCAGTCATCGCTCATAAAGACGGTCTCCTGCACAATTCTCCGCAATCTCTGCCATTGTCATCGCTACGCATATCTCAAACGCACAGACGAAAACCCGGCAAACATCGTTTTCTATTATTTCTTAATTCAAAAGAGGTGTGGAAATAATAGAACAGTTGCTTATTTACCGAATGTGGAATTTTATATCAATACTAAATCAGTTCAAAGTAACTTTTTAATCACGCGGAATACAATAAACCTGCAATACGTCAGTTTTGTGATTGATTTGTGGAAATTTCGTGAATGCGGACAGGACGTTTTTCCCCAATCATCCGCACACCCCGTCTGTCCTCGATGTCCCTGAGATTTGGGCAGAAATAGGAGCCGAAAAAAATCCCGATCTGGTTAAGTTACCGAATCGGGATTCCTCTTTCCATATTTTTTCTATATCTTTGCTTCCGACGCCAAAACAAAAACCGGCTGTCCATCATTGACGGTACCCGGAAGCGGACAAAACCAGCCAGGCTTACTCTGCACTGAACAGGTTCTTATTGACATATCCAACGGTGCCGTTGTAGCTGATCTTATACCAGCGGTCGGTATAGCCAATCGCGGTCACCTGAGTCTCCGACGCGATCGTACCGATAATCTCGCCGTCCTGAGACGGTTCCGCACGCATATTCGCTCCGGCCGTCGCTGTAATAGTAAACGACTCCGCATAAGTCTCTACACCGTATTCCAGATCCACGGAGGACGTGTCCGTCGTAGCCGAAGCCGTGTCAGCATCTGCCGTCGTCTCCGCCACCGTCGTGTCAGCGGCAACGGTATCATCCACGCCGATATCCGAGGACGCCGAAGCAGAATCCTCGCTCGAACCTACATATTCCTTATATACAAAGCCATACTCCGCATAGCCATCCACAGAAACCATATACCAGTTCGTCGTCTCACCGACTACATTGATCTGATCGCCATTCGCATAGCTGCTGAAAACCTCCGAGGTATCACTCGTGCCCGGCTCTGAGCGGACATTCAGGTCATCCAGAGCATACATCACATGGATCGTATCATATTCCACCCGCGTCATGTTCTCCTCATCCACGGTCGTATCCAGCGTGTACGTCTGCGGCTCGGTCTGTACCTCGGTCTCCGTCTCACTCTCGGTCGGCGGCTCAGTCTCCGTCTCGCTCTCAGTCGGCGGCTCGGTCTCCGTCGGGGCCTCGGTCGGCGCCTCCGTCTCCGTCGGAGCCTCAGTCTCGGTCTCTTTCTTCAGCTGGTCACAGCCGGTCGTCACCAATGCCACAGAAACACACATCAGTAATGCCAGCATCCATCTCCTGCCTTTGTTTGTCATAAAGCTTTCCCTCCATTATTTTATACTCATTCCTCGAAAATACGCCTCATGCCTTGCATCATACCACTCTGTCCGAAAAATAGCAAGCATTATCATTGTTTTTTCACCGTTCATTCTTTCTTTTTTGCCCTGAATCGCCTTTTATACAGGGCTCAGGCCGCGCCTATCTTACACTATCCAGAATTTCCGAAACATTGAAAAATGATTCATAATAGCTCGCGTAATTTTCCAGAAGATATCCGGTAATGGATCTTCTCGTCTGTCTCAGATAGGTCGAGTTGACGGAAAGGTAATCGTCTGACGCCCACAGCCCGATCAGGTAGCAATACCCCGCGCTGGTCAGATAAGCGGATTTTTCCGATTCATACTCAACTTCCGACCCATATGGGTAAATCAGGGTGTCGCAGTCTCCGACCAGATCTCCGATCGTGTTCTCCCACTGGATAATGTCCTCCTCCAGCTGGGAATAGGTCATGTCATTCATATATGAATAGCTGTATCCTTCCGTTGCGAACGTCCAGCCGTCTTCAAGCAGCTTTGCGGCAATCTGCTTTACCGTCTGGGCATTGCTCTCCCAGTTCTCATCATGGTCCTCTTCCACCTCGTAGCCAAAGGCGCCCTCCTCACCGGAGAGACCGATAATGCCGCGTGCTCCCTTCCAGGAAAAATCCGGATGTTCTTCAATAAACTGCTCCAGCACAGGGACGACATCATAGGCGCCCTCCTTCGTGACTCCGTTCGCGTCCACATAGGAAGCCGCCACCTCCCCGTCCTCATCAAGCACCAGCTTCGTGGCGATCCCGTCGCCGCTGCGCACACTCGCATAATTCAGATTCTCCACAGACAAAACCAAAGGCTTTTTGCCGCTCGGCAGAAGCAGCGAAGCCGCAGTCAGTGTGACATCGCCAAATCCATCATTTGACTCTTCCGCCAGAGAATGGATGTCGATCAGAATATATCCATTCTCATAGAGCTGCTCCAGAATCCCCTGAAATTCGCTGATCGTGATCAGATTCTGGCTGTACGTTGAAGCATAGCTGTCGCCGTCAATGGCCAGACTGGTGTCCGCGATCAGGTTCGGAAAATTCAGATGAACCACATCCCCGTCATACTCCACCAGCGCATTCTGCGCTTCCTGGTATTCTTCAATCGCAGCCTCGGCCCGGTCGTCCTCCTCTGTGAATAAATCGGAGTCCGAAAGCAGGGCGATGGCCTCTTCATACCAGTATCCGGCGGCAAGTGTTTCCGCCTGCTCAAGCAGCGCCAGCCGTTCCTCCTCCACAGCTGCCTCCGCTTCCTCCAGCTCCCGCTCTGCCTGCATCTTCGGGGTCTCGACCGGCGCATTGTTCTCATACATCCCCACAGTGCCGATGCTCTCCGCAATCTGATAATTCATCACGCTTCTGGAACAGCCGCCCGTTCCCAAAATAGCAATTCCCGCTGCCAAAGCTGCCAGAATCCCGCGTTTTCCTGTTGACATGATTTTTATATCCCCTCTTAATCAAT
This sequence comes from Lachnospiraceae bacterium, assembly GCA_021199475.1. Taxonomy (GTDB): domain Bacteria; phylum Bacillota; class Clostridia; order Lachnospirales; family Lachnospiraceae; genus Choladousia. The sequence goes on along the minus strand of JAJQHZ010000146.1, from coordinate 21,356 downwards.
CTCCCCGGCTGGCTGCAGACGGTATCCAAACCGCATACACTGCCCCGGACATACACCGCAGCCACATTCATTCTCACATATTTGCGTCTTCCGTCTTTCGGCGTGCGTAAACATTCTTACCATGTGCTTTCGCATCCATGAGCTGCCAGATATGCCCGACTCACAAAACTCCCGCCTTCCGGCACTCCTCCAAAGCCGCCTCATCTGCCACAACGGTCACATCCTGGTGCAGCTGCAGGATGGAAGCTGGAACTGCCGGCGTCACCGGCCCGAAAAATGCCTCCTTCAGAATCGCTGCCTTGTCCTCGCCGGAAACAACCACCAGAATCTTATGCGCGCTCATAATCGTCTTGATCCCCATCGTATATGCCTGGCGCGGCACATCGTTTTCCGACACGAAAAACCGCATATTAGCCTTGATTGTGCGCTCGGTAAGATTCACGCAGTGGGTCTCCGTCTCAAACGCGATGCCGGGCTCGTTAAATCCGATGTGTCCATTGTGTCCAAGCCCCAGAAGCTGCAGATCCACACCTCCCAGAGAATGGATAATGGCATTGTATTCTGAGCAGGCCTTCTGCGTATCCTCCTCCATGCCGTCCGGCAGGAATGTTCGCGATGGATCAATATTTACTTTGCTGAACAGATTTTCATTCATAAAATAATAATAGCTCTGCTCATTTTTCTTCGGAAGCCCCCGGTATTCATCCAGATTGACCGTGGTCACTTCTGAAAAATCCAGATCCCCCTTGCGATACCACTCCACCAGCTGCCGGTAGGCCCCAATCGGTGTGGAGCCGGTCGCCAGCCCCAGCACACAGTTCGGCTTCATAATCACCTGCGCGGAGATGATATTTGCCGCCTTTCTGCTTAAGTCATTGTAATCCTTTGCCTGATACATTCTCATACTCATATAAGCTTCCTCCTCTGATTCGTTTTATTATGATCGTGTTCGAACCAGTCCGATTCTCACGCACAGGAATCCATACAGAGAAATCCATGGTTTTGAAGCATTGCCTCGGTCTCATCCATATCTGCGGCGTTCAGAATCAAAATCGGCCGACAGCCGTCCTTCCCAAACGATGAATAGAAATAATTGATGTTGACATTTCCATTCTCAATCACAGAAAGAACTGCCTCCATATCCTCCGGCGACTCCATCCGGACCGCGATGACCTCGCATTCCTTGGCGACAAACCCGGTCTCTGTCAATTTTTCAAGCGCGGCTTCCGGATCATCCACGATCATCCGGACAATGCCAAACTCCGGTGAATCCACGGTAGAAAGCCCGCAGATGGAAATCCCTGCCTCACGCAGCCCGGACGTCATCTGTCGTATGACCCCCTTCTGGTTTTCTACAAATGCAACTATCTGTCTGATCATTTTCCCAACTCTCCCCTGCATTTTTACTTCAAATGTTTGCATGCGGCCTTCGCAGCAAATGTGAAGACCCGTCCTGAATGGTTCCCTATTTTTTGAATCATTCCCGATCCGGTTCCCTGTATGCAGCCGTAATCGCAGCCATACTATTTTATGTAACCATTTCCAGGATTCTCTATGATTATACACGCTGTTTTTCATATGTGCAAGTACAACAAAATATCGTATATTTGTATTTTTTTCTTAAGGTTCACCGACATATCTTTACATTTTTCCGTTTTTTCTTTATACTTAAGGAAATTAAGGAAATCTTATTTCGAAGTTTTTTTCTGAATTATGGCAGAAAATGAAACGGCTCTGAGACGATTCACACAAAATCATTCACTTAAGGGGGGAATTTTTCTTGTATGGGAGAAGGTTTATTTCTGTACTGACAGCCGCTCTGGCTGTCGGCATCTGCGTTTTCATCACCTACATCAGCCGTGACGTGGAGATCAGTTCACTGGCAATCAATCTCAGTTTCCTGGGGATTATGCTGATTGCGATTCTGATCTCTCTTTTCACCGGCCTGTTCAAGCTGACCCGGATCAGCAAGGCTCTTTCCCGTGCCGCGGCCTCCATCCGCGAGTCCGATTCCGAGGAGAGCACGCTTTTGCAGAATCAGCTCTTTGGGGATAAGTTCCTGGACGGCTGCTATTCACAGTACCGCGACATGGTCAGCCGACATCCGAACGGTTCCTGCGACATCTGTGATTTTATCAATGAGGACGCGATCGAGACCTATATCCATCGCGGCCTTCTGGAGCTGGTTCCCGACATTCTGACCAGTCTGGGCATCCTTGGTACCTTTATCGGGCTGGTGCTCGGCCTGCGCAGCTTTGACCCGTCCGGCTATGAGCAGATGGCCGATTCGGTCGCGCCGCTGATTGACGGAATCAAGGTGGCTTTCGTTACCTCCATTTACGGCCTTTCCCTCTCGCTCCCGTTTTCCTTCAACCTGCGCAGCGAGCTCTCCGAGATGTCTGACAATCTGGAGGATTTTACAGATGCTTTTTATTTATATGTCCGCCCCAGCCATGAGGTGGATGCTGCCGCCCGGCTTCTGGAGCAGCGAAAGAGCGAGGAGGAGCTGACAAATGATCTGGTCCGCGTCTTTACTGAGCAGATGGCAAAAAGCTTCGAGAAGTTCATCACCCCGGCCTTTGATCAGCTGAAGGGGTCGATGGACCAGATTGTCGAGAGCTTCACGCAAAGCCAGGAGGAATCGGTCGCGCGCATCTGTGAAACGGTTGTCGGCAATATGCAGGCAAACATGGATGATTCGTTCCGCCAGCTCAGCCAGTCCGCGAAGCAGCTGGAGAAATCCCAGTCCAGCTATATGGATTTCATGGACCGTTCTCTGTCGCGTATGCAAAAGACGTTTACCGATTTGCAGAACCAGCTGGAGAAATCAGAGCAATACAACGAACAGACGCTTGGCAGACTGACGAAAGCACAGCAGGACGCTTTCCGCATTAATGAGGATCAGAAGGCGACTTATCAGGAATACATTCGATTTATGTACCAGACGATTGAAAAGTTTTCCGACGTCTGGGAGACAAACAGTGAGAAGATGCAGATGTATGCCGACGAAATCGCAAACATGGGACCGGTTCGTTCCAATGAGGAGATTCTTGAAGGCCTGTCTGACCTGTCCGCGCAGCTTGAAGAGATTCGCAGACGGCAGCTGGCCTCGCTCGGCCCGTCTGAAGAGGATAAACAGACGGAGCAGTTCATGCAGGAAATGATCAAAAAGCTGAATCACCTCGAAAAGCTGGCCGCCGAGCCTGTCCTGTTCCGCCGGAAAAGCAAGGGGTGATGAGACATGCGGGCGAAACGAAAGAAAACCTACGAAAAGCACAACGTCTGGCGCTCTTATTCCGACATGATGGCCGGGCTTCTGCTGCTGTTTGTCCTTGTCATGTGCATCTCGTTTATGCAGGCACAAAAAAATTATCAGGACCGGCTCGCCGAAGAGTCCGCGCACGCGGAGACGACCAGTCTGCTGCAGTCACAGCTCGATGAGCAGCAGGCGCTTCTGAATGAGCAGGAATCGGAACTGGATGAACAGGCTGCGCTGCTTGCCAGTCAGCAGGCTGATCTGGATGAGCAGGCTGCGCTGGTCGCCTCCCAGCAGGAATCCCTTGACGTGCAAAGCACTCTGCTGGCGCAGCAGGAGTCTGAGCTTGACGAGCAGGCCGCACTGGTCGCCTCGCAGCAGGCTTCTCTGGAAGAGCAGGAGGCCCTGATGGCCGAGCAGCAGCAAAAGATCGAACAGATTATCGGCGTAAAAGCAGATCTGATCGCAGCCCTGAAGGTGGAATTTGACGCACAGGATCTGGTGGTCACCATCGACGAATCCGACGGCTCGATCGTTCTGGATTCGAGCGTCCTGTTCGGATACAATGAAACAGAGCTGACCGAAGAAGGCATGGCGCTTCTGGGCGAGATCCTTCCGATTTACTGTTCGGTTCTGATGTCCGATGATTATTTCGACTATCTCGCGGAGGTACGGATCGACGGCTACACCGATACGACCGGCACCTATTCTTACAACCTGCAGCTCTCCCAGTCGCGTGCTTTCGCGGTGGCTTCCTATCTGCTGGAGCTCTCCGGCGATACCATTTCCTCCTCCAATGTCGAGAAGCTGGAAGAAAAACTCTCCGTCAACGGACATTCCTGGGCAGACCCGGTCTACAGTGAGGACGGAACCGTCGATGCGGAAGCCTCCCGGCGTGTCGAGATCAAATTCAGTCTGAAGGATGAGGATATGATCAACGAGCTGAAGGAAATACTGGACGAGACCTCCGTAACGGCGGACAGTGACGCGGCGGAATCCGAAGCAGATGCAAACGCGGACAGTGACGCGGCAGACTCCGACGAATCCGAATAAGGAAATCAAATATCCGTGCAAGCGTAGATCCTTGTGACTCCGGCTACTTGGCTCGTTGCTTCGCGGGAATAAAGACCTCTGCATCTTTGTTATGCAAAAACCGGCCATCCGCTCCAGCGGATGACCGGTTTTATTTTTATTGTTTTATTCGTTTTCTGTCTTTTCTTTCTTCTCGTCCTTTACGATCTGGATGTGCACATCCCGCAGCTGCTTCTCTTCCACCTCTGCCGGGGCTCCCATCATCACGTCCTGCGCATTCTTGTTCATCGGGAACGGGATAATCTCGCGGATGCTCTCCTCGCCGGCAATCAGCATCACCATCCGGTCGACGCCCGGCGCGATGCCCGCGTGAGGCGGTGCGCCATAGCAGAACGCATTGTACATCGCCGGAAATTTGGCTTTCACATCCTCCTCGCCAAGACCGACCAGGTTAAAGGCCTTCACCATAATCTCCGGGTCATGGTTGCGGACCGCGCCCGAGGACAATTCAACGCCATTGCATACAAGGTCATACTGGTACGCCAGCACCTTCAGTGCCTCTTCGGTGCTTTCCCCGGCTGCTTCCAGAGCCTTCAGTCCTCCCTGGGGCATAGAGAATGGATTGTGGCAGAATTCCAGCTCGCCGGACTCTTCGCCGATCTCGTACATCGGAAAATCCACAATCCAGCAGAATTCATAGCTTTCTTTATCCATGTAGCCGTCGAACCGGCTGCCAATCATCTTCAGCAGGACACCCGCGCCCTTCTGCGCGGCCGACCGGTTTCCGGCAGATAATGCCACGAAATCACCCGGCTTCAGTCCGAGTGCCCCGGCCACTGCGTCCTTGCGTTCTTTTACAAATTTAGAAATACCGCCGACCAGCTCTCCCTGATCATCCAGCCGGAACCAGTAGGCCTTCTGTCCGCTCTGCACCTCCGCGTCCGCACACAGCCGGTCGATCACCTTTCTGGTGCCGGTAAAGCCCGGCGCTACGACTGCCTTGACAATCTGTCCTTCAAACGGCCCGAACCCACAGTCTGCGAGCACCTCGGTCGCATCCTGCACCTCCAGATGAATCCGCAGATCCGGCTTATCCGTACCGTACCGCTCCATCGCATCCAGATAGGCGATTCTTTTAAACGGCGGGGCGGATGCTTTCTGATAAATCCCGTATTTCGAAAAAATCGGGGGAAGTACATCCTCCAGCACGGCAAACACATCATCCTGACTTGCAAATGCCATCTCCATATCCAGCTGATAGAACTCGCCCGGAGACCGGTCCGCGCGCGCGTCCTCATCGCGGAAGCACGGCGCGATCTGGAAATAGCGGTCAAACCCGGATGCCATCAGCAGCTGCTTGAACTGCTGCGGCGCCTGCGGCAGCGCATAAAACTTACCCGGATGATTCCTGGACGGCACCAGATAATCCCTCGCTCCCTCCGGAGACGAGCAGGTCAGGATCGGTGTCGTAATTTCCAAAAAGTCATGCGCAATCATGCTTGTGCGAAGATCTGCTACAATTTTGCTGCGCAGGACAATTTTTTCCTTTACCGCCGGATTCCGCAGGTCCAGGTAGCGGTATTTCAGGCGAAGGTTCTCATCCGCCTCCCTGGAATGGTTAATCTGGAACGGCAGCTCGTTGTACTGACACCTGCCAAGCAACTCAATCGTTTCCGGCACTACCTCAATCTCGCCGGTCGGGAGCTTCTCATTTTTGCTGCTGCGCTCGCGCACAACGCCTTTCACCGAAATCGTCGACTCATAATTCAGTGCAGACAGCTGCTCCATAATCTCTTCGGTCTCCACCACAATCTGTGTCGTCCCGTAAAAGTCTCTTAACACCAGAAACCCTAAATTCTTACTTACCTTGCGAAGGTTCTCGAACCAGCCGACCAGCGTCACCTGTGCGCCGACATCGCTGATTCGCAGCTCTCCGCAGTTGTGCGTTCTTCCCTGCATTTTCTATTCCTCACTGCTGTTTCTAAGTTTTTGCTGTTTCTAAGCTTTTATTGTTTCTAAGCTTTTGCTATTTCTAAGCTTTTCCTGTTTCTAAGCTTTTCCTGTTTCTAAGCTTTTGCTGTTTCTAAACTTTTCCTGTTTCTAAGCTTTTCCTGTTTCTAAGCTTTTGCTGTTTCTAAACTTT
>JAJQHZ010000146.1:0-14825 GCA_021199475.1 Lachnospiraceae bacterium | reverse complement strand
TCCTGTTTCTAAGCTTTTGCTATTTTTAAGCTTTTGCTTCTTTGTGTCACATATTATTACTCATCATCCGATTCCGGTTGAAGTTAATCAGACAGCCCGCCCGGACGATTTCCTTCTCATTCTCCGTCATATCCGCGATATACAGAGAAATCTCCTGCATTTTTCCGACGGCCACCTGCCCGCTGTCGGTTTGCATGGATACCGGAATCACATAGGCCCTGATGTCCTTCATATCGCCGTCCAGCGCCGCCCGCGCACCCGGCACATAGATGTAATCGCCGACCTTAAATTCCGGCTCCTCCTTCATCTGGAACGGAAGCATGCCCCAGTTCATGACATTGGAGCGATAGCGTTTGGTCGCGTATTCGGTACAGATGTTCGCGAGTCCGCCCAGCACTCTCTGGCAGCTCGCCGCCTGCTCCCGCGCAGACCCGTCGCCCGGCTTTACACAGTAAATCATGCTGCCAATCTCGATCGCGTCCACATCGGTGCCCGGGAACTGCTCTTTGATCTGGCCGACAGCCGCCGCCAGTGAATCGTCCAGTGCCACCGCGGCCGCCATGCCGCCGACATGCGTCTGCGTATCTTGCTCAGCCATCGCTTCTGCTCCTGAAACGGCTTCTTCAGAAGCTGCCAGGGCATCCGATGCAATGCGATTCTTCTCATTCGCTGATACCCGCGCCCGCTCAAGACGGTCCACCTCTTTCGCTTTCCCTACGTATTCCGGATCGCGCCGGGAGAGCGTGAATTCCGCCAGTCCCAGCGGATTGGAGCGGTAGGAGGAGGTCTCGCCCGACGGAATCAGCTCATCCGTCGTCGTGACCTTGTCCATAATCTTTGAGCACACACGCAGCAGGATGTCATCCGAAAGTGGCTCCATGTCCGGCCAGTCCTTGATATTCGGGCCGTATACAAGCGATGCCTCCGTCTCTGCTTTTTCAAATCCCTGATATACCCTCGCGCGGTATGCACTGTCGTCATAATGATACTCCGGCACCTTGTATGCCGCAGCACTTGTCTTGCCTGCGCTTTCCCCTGCCTGATCGGAAACTCCGTCCGGTGATGCTTTCGGTTCCGACCAGCCAGCTGTGATCCTGCCGGAACCTGCCGACTCCAAAAATGTCTCTGCAGAGGTCAGCACCCCGCCGTTCGCTGCCGTTGCCGCGATGGATCGCGCATCCATCAGCGCCACCGCGGAAAGCTGACCCGCGCCCGGCTTGGAGCCCTCGCGGTTCGGGAAATTCCGCGTCGTATGGCGGATACTGAACGCATTGTTCGCCGGGGTATCGCCCGCGCCAAAGCATGGTCCGCAGAATGCAGTCTTGACCGTAGAGCCGACCGCCATCAGCGTGGAAATCGCACCCTTCTGCACCAGATCCATGAATACCGGCTGAGACGATGGGTAAACCGCCAGCGTAAATTCACCGTTGCCAATGCTCCTGTCTCTCAGGATCTCTGCCGCCTCCATCAGGTTCGTGTAGCCGCCGCCCGCACAGCCGGCTATAATGCCCTGCTGCACATGAAGCTTCCCGTCTATCACCTTATCCGTCAGGTGGAAATCCACCGTTGTGTTCTGTGTCAGCGCCTCCGCGCTCTTTTCTACCTTCCGCAGGATGTCGCCCGGATTCGCGAGCAGCTCATCGATCTCATATGTGTTGCTCGGATGGAACGGAAGCGCGATCATTGGCTTCACCGTACTCAGATCCACATAGACCAGGCCGTCATAATATGCCACATCCGCCGGGTTCAGCTCACGGTAATCCTCTCCGCGCCCATGCTCCGTCAGATATGCCTTCGTATCCTCATCGGTCCGCCAGATAGAGGAAAGGCAGGTCGTCTCTGTCGTCATGACGTCGACCCCGTTGCGGTAATCCGTGGACATGGAAGCCACGCCCGGACCGACAAATTCCATCACTTTATTTTTCACATATCCGTTTTTAAATACAGCTCCGACAATCGCCAGCGCAATATCCTGCGGTCCCACGCCCGGATTCGGCTTCCCATCCAGATAAATCGCCACCACACCCGGATAAGCCACATCATAGGTGTCGCGCAGCAGCTGCTTGACCAGCTCGCCGCCGCCCTCGCCGACCGCCATCGTGCCAAGCGCACCATAGCGCGTATGGGAATCCGACCCAAGGATCATTTTGCCGCATCCCGCCATCGTTTCCCGCATATACTGATGAATCACCGCGAGATGAGGCGGTACATAAATGCCGCCGTATTTTTTCGCGGCGGAAAGACCAAACACATGATCATCCTCATTGATCGTGCCGCCAACCGCGCACAGAGAATTGTGACAATTGGTCAGAACATAGGGAATCGGGAACTTCTCCATGCCCGATGCCTTCGCGGTCTGGATAATGCCGACAAATGTAATATCATGTGATGTCATCGCGTCAAAGCGAAGCTTCAAATGCGACATATCCTCCGATGTATTATGCGATTTCAGAATCGAATACGCAATCGTCCCCTTCCGGTCCTCTTCCCTGTCCGCCTGCTTCCCACAGACGGACGGCAGCTTCGCCGCTTCAGACTCCGGGATAATCTCCGTACCGTGCACCAGCCAGGCACCGCCTTCCAATAATTGAACCATAGTCTTACTCCTCCTTTCTATATCCCGCATCGGTTTTGGATGCGGGATGCAGACAATGTCCCGATTCCCATCGAAAATCGGGGACAATGCTGACCCTTCGTGCTTCAACATGAACTATGCTTTATTTCGACCCTTTTCTGGCAAACACAACCGCCACCGTTTTAAACAGGATCTTGATATCGAGATCAATGCTCCAGTCCCGGATGTAGGTCGTATCCATTTTCACGATTTCTTCAAAATCAACGATATTATTCCGGCCGCTTACCTGCCACAATCCGGTGAGCCCGGGCTTGACCGCAAGCCGCGCGCGGTGATGAATATCGTACTCCCGAACCTCTCCGATCAGCGGAGGCCGGGTGCCAACCAGGGACATATCTCCGCGCAGGACATTCCAGAACTGCGGGAATTCATCGATGCTCGTCGTGCTGATAAAATGCCCGATACCATGGCGCGTACCGTCCGGGCCGCTGCCGATGATGCGCGGGTCATTTTCCATTTTAAAAATCTGGCCCTTCATCTCATTCTTTTCCATCAGCTCCGCCTTGCGCTCCTCCGCATCCTGGTACATGCTGCGAAATTTGTACAGCTTAAAAATCCGGCCATTCTTGCCAACGCGCTCCTGTCCGAAAAAGATTGGTCCTGGGTCGGAAATATAAATAGCAGGAGCAACAAAAAGAAACAAAATGCCGGTGAGCAAAACGCCGACCAGACCACCCGCAATGTCCATCGCCCGCTTAAGGAACGCCTGTCCGGGTGTAATCAGCTTCAGATAGCTGGTCATGACCGCCAGTCCGGCAATATCCTCCTCGAACCTTGCTCCGCCCATCTCATCAGAAGAAATGATTTCCAGATGAATCGTAATCCCCATCAGGCTGCACTGCCGGATCATCTCTGAAGGAATCGCGGAGGTCTGCGGTACACTGAACAAAATCTCATCCACCGCATTCGCCCGCAGATAATCCAGCAGAGTATCCGCACCCGCTACGACCGGAATGCCGTCAATGGCTTCCGGGCGGTCATCGGATGCAAAGCCCGAATCGCCTCCGGAATCAATCAGCGCAATCCCTTTTCCCGTAAAATCAATCATATGATCCCGAAACTGTGAAAGGATACGCTCCGCTCCGGCCAGATCCGTTGCAAGCAGCATCAGACGCGGGTTCTTTTCCAGTCGATGATGGATATATTTTTTCCAGAGGGTTCTCGCAATCCAGATCACAAACAGGGAAATAATCGCCGCATAAATAATGACCAGTCTGGAGAGGTCCTCCGATGCCTTTAAAAAAAAGAACAAAACCAGCATCACCGCGAAGACAACGGCAATGTGACGGATGATGGCGAAGAACTCTTTCATATATCCTCTTCGCAAGATTCCTTTATAATTGTTATCAAAGATTGACGTACAAATATGTATTAGTGCGATAATAATAAACAGGTTCTGGTAGGTATCCAGACTGTGGATATCGCCGTTGTTTAACCGTATAGCACAAGCCAGAAATAAAGAAAGCAAGAAACAGACAAGATCCAGTATCATAAAGTCAATGTGCTTAATCAAACTGCTTGGACTCTTCTGGTACATAATCCCTATAATTCCTCCCTGTATATGGACTGATTGTTTCAAACATGCACTGAAAACGTTCCTATATTCCTATAATATAAGATAAAGAACAGCCGCCTTTCTGCCCTGTGGCATTTGATTCACAGAAGCTGATCACGCGGCCCAATTATCGTTTTGCCGTATAAAATTCAAGCACTCATCCCTCCCATTTGCAATCCTGCACAGAACAATTGTGTGACAGATTCGTAAAAAACAAACCGCCGTCCTGATAAAAGCACAAAAATATCTCACACGCTGTCCTGCTCTTACATGCGCTGCAAACAATCCTTGAAAATTATACCTCTGCATATCGGAAAAAGCAAGCCTTTTTCTGTGAAACAAACTTCCTGAGTCTGCCTCTGATCAATCGGATTGGAATTTCAATCTTGTATTCGAGGCGGAAAAGTGCTAGAATTAAAATGATTTTTGCACATAACAGCGAAACCGCGAATGCGGAAGATTTCAATTTTAAGAAAGAGACTTCAACCTATGATCAATACCTATATACGAACCATCGAATTCGAATACGAGAAGGTCAACCGCCGCTGGCTGAATCTTCATCTGTATATCAGCATTGGTCTGGCCATTGCCTCCTTTTTGCTGGAGGCCATCCTCTATTTCGTACTGAACAGCATGGGGCTGGTCGAAGCGACCGCCGCAGTTTACGCGGTTCGGTATCTGCTGATTCCTACCGGACTGAACGGTTTGATTCTTGCGATCCTTTTTCTGATCCGGAAGATTTATGCAAAGCGCCTGACCGTACAGGCGTATGCGGTTTCAATCGGGCTGGTGGCTATTTGCTTTGTCCTTTTTACGATCCACAGCATCTTCCCATCGCTGTATTTTCTGTTCGCCATTCCGCTGATGTTTTCCTGTCTGTATGGAAATTTCGTGCTGACAAGTGTGACCGCCATCTGTGTATTTATCGCCCGGATTGTCGGAGATGTGGTGATCACCTGGGATTCCGCCAAAATCCAGCTTTTAAATTATGGCTATACCGCTGTGAATTTTGCGGTATCATTGCTGATTTTGGCAGGATTTTATATCGCATGCCTGGTTCTGATCTATTTTGAGCAGGAAAAGAATCACGCAGCTGTGAAAAAAGAGATTGAGCGCGTTCAGTTCCGTCAGGGTATGATCATCGACCAGCTGACCACTCTGTACAACCGTACCGCACTGAACGAGGTGCTGACTCATCTGAATGAGGAGGATTCCGGGCTGGTCTGTGCGATGCTGGATATTGATTATTTTAAAGAGGTCAACGATACGCTCGGTCCTCCGGCCGGCGATGATTACCTGAAAACGTTCAGCAATCTTCTGCGGACGGTCTGTGACCAGCATCTTGTTTTTCGGTATGGCGGTGATGAATTCTGCATTTTGTTTAACGGCATTTCATTAGAAGAAGCATCGCTCCTGTGCAAACGGCTCTACCGTGATTCTGCTAAGATTCTGGACCCGGGCAGCATCGGCGGCCGGGTCGCGGCCGCGAGCTATGGCCTCTCCGTCTATGAGAGCGGCCAGGATCCGGATGATCTGATCAAGGCGGCCGACGCGGAGATGTATGAAATGAAAAAACGCAGAATTTCGTAAAATAAAAACTCCTTACGCACCCCTGATCGAGTAGGAGGCGGCTTGTCGGCTCCTACTCGCCCGTGCGAGCCGGGTGCGGCTTTAGCCGCAATACACATTGCCCGGCTCTGCGCATATAAAGCGCGCCACGGCAACAGAAGCCGGCGGCGCGTGCTTTATTGTTTTCGAGCCTTCGCTGCTTTCGGAACTTCGCTGTTTTCGAAACTTCGCTGCTTTCGAAACTTCGCTACTTTCGGATCTTTGTTCCTTTCGTATCTCTGCCTGCGACCCGCAGCTTCATCAGATTGACCGTCCGGTCTTTATACTGTACTTCTGATGGATTTCTGTCCTGTCCGGAGTCGGCACTTTTCACAGCCGCCTTTTCCAGCCAGTATACCTCCGCCACCGCATCTCCATCCGCCAGCTTCATCCCGCGCACGCCCACAGCCGTCTTTTTCTTAAGCGGAATCTCGGATACCGCAAAGCGCAGGAAATATCCATTCTCAGATGCCAGTACCAGATGCGCGTGCTCGGAAGGCGCATAGACTGCAAGGACAGCGTCGCCCTCCTGCAGCTTTGTCGCGGCAGTTGTCCGCTTTGATACATCGAACTCGCTGCCCACCACCTGCTTTACCATCGCCTGTTTTGTCACAAACGTGACGACGGTCTCCCGAATGTCATTCATCGCCATGACACCGATAAAATTTTCCTCGCTGCTGTTATAATTGCAGAGGTTATCCACCGGTGTGCCTTTGTCGCGGAATTTTCCAAACGGAACGTCCTGCATCTTCAGCAGATGGACTCGTCCGGTATCCGTAAATATGCAGATCCGGTCGGTGTTCAGACAGCGGATCACATACCTGCTTTCCGTATCTGCCGCTTCTTTATTGCGTTCGTAAACACTCTCATCCATCGAGCGGACATACCCAAAGCGATCCATCAGAAAGATAACCGGCAGTTCTTCGATCGTCGGCTCCTCTAATACAATCTCTTCTGCATTCTCAATTGCCGTCCGGCGCGGGCGGCCGAATTCCTTTTTGTAGCCGTCCAGTTCTTTTATAATGACCTTTGCCATAGAATCGTAGTTGTTCAGAATGTCCGTATAGGAGGCGATGTTTTTCAGCGTCTGTTCATGCTCCTCCATCAGGACCTCCAGCTCCAGGCCGATCAGCTTGTACAGACGCATATCAAGGATTGCGTTCGCCTGCGGTTCCGTGAAATTCAGCTTTGCCGCCAGTTTCCGCGATTTTTCCGTTTTAAAGCGAATGCCCTCCGTCACACCGTTCACCAGGCAGGCCTTCACCTGGTCGCGGCTGCGGCTGCCCCGGAGAATTTCAATAATCAGATCGATGATATCGCAGGCACGGATCAGGCCCTCCTGAATCTCACTCTTTTTCTGCTCCTTGTCGAGCAGGTTGCGGTATTTGCGCGTGGTCACCTCGAACTGAAAATCGATATTATACTCCAGAATTTTCCGCAGACTGAGTGTCTCCGGCCGACCGTCCGCAACCGCTAGCATATTAACACCGAACGTATCCTGCAGACGCGTCTTTTTGTACAGCAGATTCTTCAGCTTCTCTGTATCCGCCCCCCGGCGCAGCTCCAGCACGATACGGATACCGCCCTTGGAGGACTGATTTGAGATATCGATGATATCATTCGTCTTTTTCGTCTCGACCAGCGCGGCCACTTCATTCAGGAATTTGCCGATGTTCGCGCCAATCATCGTATAGGGAATCTCGGTAACGACCAGCCGTTCCCTTCCGCCCTTCACTTTTTCTACTTCCACGCGTCCGCGAAGGCGGATTTTCCCCTGTCCGGTCTCATAAATCTTCAACAGCTCGTCCTGATTCACCACAATGCCGCCGGTCGGAAAATCCGGTCCCTTGACATACTTCATCAGATCCGCGTCCGTCAGCTTATTGTTTTTAATCAGCGCTTTGACCGCATCGATGACCTCCGCGAGATTGTGCGGCGGGATGCTTGTCACCATGCCGACCGCGATGCCGTCCGCACCGTTTACGAGCAGGTTCGGAATCCGCACCGGCAGCACCACCGGCTCCTTTTCCGTCTCATCAAAGTTCGGCCCGAAGTCCACTACATCCTTATCCAGATCGGCCAGAAAAGCGACCTGCGTGATTTTCTGCAGCCGTGCCTCTGTATAACGCATGGCCGCCGCGCCGTCCCCCTCGATGGAACCGAAATTGCCGTGTCCGTCGACCAGTGCCTGTCCCTTTTTAAACTCCTGCGCCATCACAACCAGCGCATCATAGATCGAACTGTCACCGTGCGGATGGTATTTACCCATCGTGTCGCCGACGATACGTGCGCATTTCCGGTACGGCCGGTCGTAGCGGATGCCCAGCTCGTACATATCGTACAGGGTGCGCCGCTGTACCGGCTTCAGGCCGTCGCGCACGTCCGGCAGGGCACGCGAAATGATGACGCTCATCGCGTAATCAATGTATGATTTCTGCATGATCTCGGAGTACTCCGCCCCGATAATGCGTTCGTTTTGTTCCATGAAAACCTCCTGCGTTTCAATATATTACCAGAAAACCGAAGCCGCAAGATGCTGCCGCCTCGGACATACTTTCGCCTGGAAAATAACGCAACGGTACTAAGCTCGGACTGCGCCCTATGGCTTGTCCTTGCTAAGGACCGGCGTTATTTTAACAGTCCTCACCGGCACTGTACATCGGCTTCTTACTGTATCACAAAACCTGGGAAAATACCCGCAAACGATTAGGACATCATTCTTTTTATTTCCAAAAATGTATATATGTTTAATCATTCAGACAAGATACTCTCCTGTCAAAAAGTATCTGTCATACATCCAGCAGTGCGTCCTGTGCGTGTTCATAGATAAATGCCTTGCGCGGAGGAACTTCGGTACCCATCAGCATGGATGTGACGCTGGAGGCAAAGCGTGCGTCCTCGATGGCGACGCGCTGCATGACGCGGGTGGCGGGATTCAATGTCGTCTCCCAGAGCTGCTCCGCATCCATCTCGCCAAGGCCCTTGTAGCGCTGCAGGGTGAATGGCGCCTTGTGCGTCTTTCGGTATTTTTCCAGCGCTTTGTCATCGTAGAGATACTGCTCTTTTCCCTTAGAAGGAATCACCTTGTACAGGGGCGGCATGGCGATGTAGACATGCCCCTCGTAGATCAGCTCCGGCATGAAGCGGTAAAAGAGCGTCAATAATAATGTGCTGATATGTGCGCCGTCGACATCGGCATCGGTCATGATGACAATCTTGTCGTATCGCAGCTTTGTAATGTCAAAGTCATTTCCATAGCCCTCAGAAAAGCCGCAGCCGAACGCATTAATCATGGTCTTGATCTCGGCATTCGCCAGCACCTTGTCGATGCTCGCCTTCTCAACGTTCAGAATCTTGCCGCGGATGGGCAGGATGGCCTGAAAGTTGCGGTCGCGGGCAGTCTTTGCCGAGCCGCCGGCGGAATCGCCCTCCACGATAAAGATTTCACAGATGCTGGCGTCGCGGCTCTCGCAGTTCGCCAGCTTGCCATTGCTGTCAAAGGAATATTTCTGCTTTGTCAGCAGATTCGTCTTCGCACGCTCCTCGGTCTTGCGGATTTTCGCCGCCTTCTCCGCGCAGGAGAGAATATTTTTGAGCGCATCCAGATGCTTGTCAAAGTAGCGAACAATCTCCTCCCCGGCGACCTTGCCGACCGCGCGGGCTGCATCCTGATTGTCCAGCTTGGTCTTGGTCTGCCCCTCGAAGCGCGGGTCCGGATGCTTGATGGAAACCACCGCCGTCATGCCGTTGCGGATGTCGGCGCCGGTAAAATTCGGATCCTTTTCCTTTAATACGCCGATCTGCCGCGCATAGGTATTCATAACCGTGGTAAACGTCGTCTTAAAACCGGTCAGATGAGCCCCGCCCTCGGCATTGTAAATATTGTTGCAGAATCCAAGTACATTCTCATGAAATTCATTCACATACTGGAAGGCCACCTCGACCTGAATGCCCTCCGACTCGCCTTTAAAATAAACCGGATCACCGACCGGCTCGGATTCCTGATTCATCTCGCGGACAAATCCGGTGATGCCTTCCGGCTCATAGTACCAGATATCCTCCGCCGCATTATCCGCACCGGTTGAAAAAGCGTCTGTATGCCCGGTCCCGTCTGCTGCCGCGCTCTCGCGTGCGGGCGCCCTCCCGCGCCGGTCCACAAAGTGAATCTTCAGCTCCGGGTTCAGGTAGGCTGTCTCATGCAGGCGGCTCTTCAGCTCCGTCGCCGAAAACCAGGTCTTTTCAAAAATCTCCGGATCCGGCAGGAACTGGATCCGCGTACCGGTCTCCTTCGTCTTCCCGATCACCGGAAGCAGACCATTTTCCAGATCAATCACCGGAACGCCCCGCTCATATCGATCATGATGAATTTTCCCGCCCAGCATAACCTGCACATCGAGCCAGGTCGAAAGCGCATTGACTACGGAAGAACCCACACCGTGCAGACCGCCGCTCGTCTTATACGCGCCATTGTCAAACTTACCGCCCGCGTGCAGCGTCGTAAAGACCAGCCGCTCTGCCGACATTCCCTTTTCATGCATCCCGACCGGAATCCCGCGCCCATCATCCTGTATGACCGCGCTGCCATCCGCTTCCAGAGATACCTCGATCTGTGTGCAGTAGCCCGCCAGATGCTCATCCACGGAATTGTCTACAATCTCGTAGATCAGATGATTCAGGCCCTTGCGCGATACGCTGCCGATGTACATCCCAGGCCGCTTGCGGACTGCCTCCAGGCCCTCGAGCACCGAAATGCTGCTCGCATCATATACCTGACCAGAACCGGCCTTTCCACTGCCGGACTTTACCTGTGAATTGCTGTTTGCCATGTACCATTACTCCTGTTTCTCTGTTATCGAATTATTCCCATACCGAACATCTGTTCTTATATTAAAAAGAATAACACGTTTGCTTTAAAATTTCAATTATTTTTATATAAAAGAATCCGGGCATAACATTTGGCTGTCATTTAAAATTTCTCAGCTACCTCACCGCGCTTTTTATAGATGGAATTTGCCGGGACGACCTCCCGCACGGATGAGAGCGGATATATATTCGAATGCGGGCCGATGACCGTTCCCGGGTTCAGAACGGAACCGCAGCCGACCTCGACCTCATCGCCGAGCATTGCGCCAAACTTCTTCAACCCGGTCTCGATGCGCTCTTTTCCATCCTTTACCACAACCAGCTTTTTATCGGATTTCACATTCGAGGTGATCGAACCGGCTCCCATATGTGCCTTATATCCAAGAATGGAATCGCCCACATAATTGTAATGCGGCACCTGCACCTTATTGAACAGGACCACATTTTTCAACTCCGTCGAATTGCCCACGACTGCGCCCTCGCCCACGATCGCATTGCCCCGGATAAAGGCACAGTGGCGCACCTCAGCGTTTTTTCCGATAATCGCCGGGCCATGGATATAAGCGGTCGGCGCAACTGTCGCGCTCTTCGCGATCCACACATCCTCGCCGCACTTTTCGTAGTCTTCCTCCGGCAGGGTGCTTCCCAGCGAAAGAATGAACGCGCTGATATTCGGAAGCACCTCCCAGGGGTACTCCGCACCATCAAACAACTCCTTTGCAATGGTTTCGTTTAAATTATACAGATTTTTGATTTTACAGGTTTCCATTGGAACATTCCTCCATGTTTATTACACTTCCATATGCGCCGAAATTTATCAAAACCAATTATTTTTTCTGTCTCCCGGCTCCTCCCCTTCGTACAGAAGCCTTATCCTTATCCGTATTTGAATCGGAGGTCCTTCCGTTTTTATGGTATGACTGATTGGAAGGGCGCCGGGCATTCGCGGATGTCCGTTTAGCACCGACCGGAGTGGATTGCTTCCCATAATATGACTTATCGGAAGAAAAACGCGCTTGCGGGTTTTTACCCGATAAGTCAACGACAGAATCGCCAGATTCTGGAGTATTATGCGAAGTGCCTTTCTTCGCATAATATTGCGCAGCTTCGTCGAAGAGCGGGCGCATGGCCAGCTGATTATTCAGCGCAAGAACCCCTTCCGTCCGCGAACGGATGAAGTGCTCCAGCTTTTCCATGTACTCCTCGCTCGTGATCGAGCCCTCCGCAACATAAGTCAGCCCCTTTTCCCAGCTCGCGGTCAGCTCCGGATTCAGAAGAGAGCGGATCGAGCAGTAAACGACATCGTGGATCATCTCCCCCTGTAGTGTCGGAGTCAGGATCTGTGTCTTTTTGTTCAGGGCTATGTATTCATTAGCGACCAGTTTTTTCAAAATCTCTGCGCGGGTCGCACTCGTTCCGATCCCGCTGCCCTTAATCTGCGCGCGGAGCTCCTCGTCCTCAATCAGCTGCCCCGCATTCTCCATGGCGAGTATCATAGAACCGGAATTGTACCGCTTCGGCGGGGAGGTCTCCCCCTCGCGGATGCCCAGGGAGCGCACCTGCAGCTGCATGCCCTTGCGCAGCCCCTTCAGAGCTTCCAGCAGATCCGTACCAAATTCCGTCTCCGGACCGTCTGCTCCATTCTCAGTCCCCTCTCCTGGTGAATCCGGATTCCCTCCGCTTCCATTTTTCAAGGAACCCTGTGCAGTTCCCCGATTCTGAGCCTTCGCTCTGCGCTCATTCGGATTACCCGCAACTTTAAAATAGCCCTCCGAGAGCAGTACCTTAAAAGAAAAGAAAAACTTCTCTTTGCCCATCACGGTCACCATAGAGACCTTCTGGAACTCCGCCGCCGGATAAAAAATACTCAGGAACCGACGCACAATCGCCGCATAGACGCCATACGCATGTCCTTTAAGCGACCCCAGCGCGTTCAGCCCCTGCCCGGTCGGAATGATCGCATAGTGGTCGGTAATCTGTTTATCATTGACATATCTTGTCCGGGCAATTTCCTTATACGAACCGGTTGTCAGAATTTCTTCTGCAAATTGCGCGGCCGGCTCAAACCGCTTCAGCCCGGAAATATTTTTATAAATCTCTTTTGCCACCGCGGTCGAAAGCACACGGGCATCGGTTCGCGGATACGTGACCAACTTCTTCTCATACAGCTCCTGAACGATCCGCAGTGTCTCATCCGGGCTGATTTTAAACATGCGGGAGCACTCATTCTGCAGCTCCGCCAGGTTATAGAGAAGCGGTGGATTCTTCTTCTCCTTCTTTTTCTCAAGGGAGTCGATGCGGGCCGTCTCACCGGCCACCGCGCAAAGGGTATCACCAGACCAGCTTCCCCGCTGCGCGGCCGCTTCCTGTGTCTGCCCTCCGGCCGCAGGATTTACAGAAGCAGGCTCTGAGTTACCGTATCCGGATAACGTCTGCCCGCCACCGGCAGTCACGGCGGCTGCCGCACTTGCTGGCATCAGACTGCCAATCAGCTTCCCGGCATCCGCCCGCTCGCGGAAACCATTCTCCTTGTAAAGCTTTGGCGACAGGTACCAGTCGGAGCCTTCCACTGCGCGGAATTCGCCCTCAATTCCTGATCCTTGCCCCTGCCCGCCGCCTGGCAGCTCCACCATCTGCACAACGCGGTAAAACGGAGTCTTCACAAACTTCCGAATCTCCCGCTCGCGCCGGACGACCATCCCCAGCACGCAGGTCATCACGCGGCCGACCGAAACGACCGCGCGCGGTTTCCCAAGATAGCTTGAAATCGCATTGCCATATTTTAACGTCAGCAGGCGGGAAAAATTAATCCCCATCAGGTAGTCTTCCTTCGCCCGCAGATAAGCCGCCGACGCCAGATTGTCATACTCCGACAGGTCCTTTGCCTGCTCAATCCCACGGTGAATCTCCTCCTCCGTCTGGGAATCAATCCAGACACGGCGGCGTTTTTTTCCCTGAACCTTCGCCTCCTGCTCCACCAATCGATAAATATATTCTCCCTCGCGCCCGGAATCCGTACAGACATAAATCGTATCCACATCGCTCCGGTTCAGCAGATGGCTCACAATCGTAAACTGCTTCCGCACGGACGGGATTACCTCATATAAAAACTCATCCGGCAGAAAAGGAAGTGTCTCCAGGCTCCATCTTTTGTATTTCGGGTCGTATGCGTCCGGATAGCTCATCGTCACCAGATGCCCCACGCACCAGGTCACCACATACGAATCCGACTCCTGATAGCCGTCGCCGCGCCGCATCGTCTCATGCAAAGCCTTCGCAAACTCCTGCGCCACACTCGGCTTCTCCGCAATAAACAGTGATTTTGCCATGCAAATCCTCCCTGAAAATCATGTAAATCGAGTAAAATGTTTTTCCTTCCTCGCCGCACAAGGCACAGTTGCTTGAGCGGCAAACCTCTTATCGTGCTTCTGTGCATCAAAAACAAAGCTGCCGTGGTCTCTTTCCTCTTGAAAACACAGCAGTTCTATTATAAGGATTTTGGAATCTTTTTGCAATTGGTTTTTGATATTCCATATATATTTTGTTGTGCTAATTATGATATTTATATTGACTTTTTGCAACCATGTGTTATCATTTACATTAAAATGTGTTCAAACGATATCTAATTCCAAAACCTGTGCATTTAACCAGGGAGCCGGGGGACGTCTCTCACCCGATCCGAGTACCTAACGGAGAGGGGGATTATTATGAGTACATATGAAGAATTCATGGTATTATTGACATTCGCATTACTGATTGTCGCGATTCTGAATATGAAAAATAAGAAATAGCCGTCCTGCTCCTGACCGAGATGACGACTATTTCTTAGTAACTATTGACGCCGGGTCGGGTGAGACGCATTCACCTTCCGGCTCCCTTGTTAAATGCATTATAACATACTATCTCAGGATTTCAAGATAAAAATCAAGAATTCAAAAAAATTTCATTCATACTCATTCCAGCCACATATATTACCGTGTCACAATATCCACCGGCACATTGAAGATCTTCGCCACCTTGAGGATGGTATCTATGTGTCTGCCGGTCGCTGCTCCGAAGTGGTGGGTCGGGCCGCACTCGCTCCAGCGGGTAACGAACTCACGTGCACCGCACGGGTCTTCGACAGTTAAACTGAATTCAAATCGCCGCAAAGCCTTGATTTAG
>JAJQHZ010000003.1 GCA_021199475.1 Lachnospiraceae bacterium | reverse complement strand
AGGAAGAGGGCTGAATCACGCTTTTGAGAGTTAAAAAGCGCGGGAAATTGACACTATGACAAGAAAAAATCCGATGAAACTGGTGAGAAATGCTATATGAGCGGATGCAAGGGAATGCTTCCAACAGCTTTTGATGTGCAGATCGTATCAAAGAAAGAACGGATACACCAAAGTGAGATGCCGATTTCTCTTTGTGAGCAGATTCTGGACTATGTTACCTATGAAGGAGAAGTTGTGCTGGATTCTTTTGCTGGAAGCGGTGTTGTGGGAGAAGCTGCATTGATGATGAAGCGAAGCTGTATTCTGATTGAGATATTGAAAGAGAATGTTGAGAAAATCAAGCAGCGGTTAGAGGGGAAGATATGGTTTCAGACAGTTATGGGGTAAACTATTCTGGGAAAGCGATAGATTATTATGAAAATGAATCAGATGAAAAATGTAATGGAACAAATAGACTGGGGGTTGTTTTTGAAGCAAAAGGAATGGTTGTATTCTCAACAATGCCATCTGGAGAGATGGTATGGTGCTGAGGCGGGGGTTCTTCCGGAAGGAATTTTGAACCTGATGGATTGCTTACAGAATGTGTGGGAAGAAAAAGAAATCTCGATAGCCTCCCAACTCTGTGAAGAACAGGACGATATGGAAAACTCATACTGGTACGAAGAAGTTTGGACTGACGAGGATCTTGTGATTGCATTGGAAAATGCGGGGGTTGATGTTACAGAAGAAAATGTAGAGAAGTTAAAACAAGAATGCCTGAATATTTTCAATGACAAGTCGGAGCGAAATGAGATGTTGACTAACAGGGCAAGAAGTATTTTTGATACTTAAAGGGATAGCAATTTGAAATATCAGTCTTATGGAGGATTGGGAGATGGTCTTTGATTTTTAAGAAAAAAAATATAAAGAGTTTTATATGCCGATAGCACAGGACGCTACCTATGGAGATGGTGCGACTGCATATATGGGAAAGGCGGTAGAGGTTTTTTATTCATGATAAAGAGATAATGGAAGAATGAATATTCGGCAACTGACGACTTAAGTATTATTCAAGGCGTTAGTTGCTATATCCTTTCCTGTTCTGGATAAAAATTAGAAAGAGTTTTGTTTTTTAATTGACGCCAAATGCGACACCACATATAATGAAGACAGGAATTCCAGATAGCAAAATGGGATATCTTCTTGAACATTAGTAGTTCAAGAAGCATGAACCAATCAAGAAGGTATATGTCGAAATGGCAAAGCAGATTGTAGAGAATGAGGCGAAGAAAGATGAAGACGTTGAATGAATATATGGCGATGTCGTGGCAACACTTTGGCAACAGGAAATCAGTAAGTCAAAATAGTAGATGTAATTGAAGTAAAAACCAGTGTAAAATCGCATAAAACTTAAACAAATAAAGTTAAGAATAGCGATGGACACGCCGAGTTCGAATAAATATTTATTAAGCATTTACTGCGAAAAGGGGTGAATATGTGTCTGAAAAAAGATTAAATAATACGATATTTTTGATGTTTCTTGTAACCAGTAATTATTGTAAAGCACACAGCATTACTGCAAGAGAGTTTTTGGATCTAGATAAAAAATATGCTATATTGAACTATGTTTCAGAATGCCCTGATATATTTGATAGCATGACGGAGAGTGAGATGGTAGAGGAGGTTGATCAATATGTTTCGTAATATAAAGACAACGCTTTATCATGGCACAATTTCTGAAATAGTGGCAGTAGACGTAAATGCCGGAAGAAGCAGGAAGGATTTCGGAAAAGGTTTTTACATGGCTGTCACGAAAAAACAGGCGATCGGCATGATGCATAAAAAATATCGGGAAGCAATCAGGCGTAATGCTAATAAGAAAAATGTTTCGTTTCAGGAACATCTATATGAGATAGAACTGGTTCCTCAGATCCTGGACAATTTGAATATTAAGATTTTTCAGAATGCAGATATTGAATAGTTAGATTTCGTTCTGATGTGTAGAAACAAAGGCGGTATGCCGCACGATTATGATATGGTGATTGGAGTGACTGCCGATAACGACACAGCGTTGTGCCTGAAAGTGTATGAAGAAGGCGCCTATGGAGAAAAAAGCAGTGATCAGGCGTAGAACATTTTGCTAAATAATCTGGAAGTTGAAAACCTGGGTATCCAATATTATATTGGAAAGCAGGAGGTCGCGGATGCAGTCATTAAAAGTATTCGAGAAATTGATTGGCGGTGATGATGTATGACAGAAGAAAAGGCGCAGCTCGCAGTGGGACTTTCGGTTGTGGCGATAACAAAATATTTGATGGAATATTTTTCTATCTCACATGAAGAAGCCTATAAAAAACTGGCAGGAACAGATTTTTTTGAACGTCTGAATGATATCGGGACGGGTTTGTATCTGGAACCGGATCAGTATTTATGCAAAGCCTGTATTCTTGAATTAGAACAGGGCAAAACAGCAATGTATGAATTTATCAATGCGGAATAAACAGCCTGGAATATCAAAGTTACAGTGAGTAGTTGTCTACATTTTGTCTACAAAACCATCTGTAAAACAAAAAATAACGTGGAATACTAAGAAAAAGCATACCAGATATAGTAGAAAATAAAATAGGAAAACACAAAATACAGACTGCATCATCGAGTTTGAATAAATTTGTAATGTATAATCGTTTATAAACAACGCAATAACTAACGAATGCAATAATAGAATTTTGATAAAACAAAATATCGGGAGACTATTTTCTCCCGATATTTTGTCCCCACAAAGAGACGAGCCAGGTAACCGGAGTCATAAGAAATCCGCCGGAAGGTCTGCTCCTCCGCTATCGATTCGGTCGGCGAATATCTCGCATAAAATGCGGAATGCCCGCACCCCAAAATCAAAGATTGGGTCATAACCAGGCGAGGGTTAAGCGAGTGCCATCGGCACTCAGCGCCTCTTGATGGCGCAATCATCCAGTCGCATATTACGATATAGAATGAAAATCGTTATTATAATAAATCCGACAACGGTCGTAAGCGCACAGTCAAATCCATAATCCCCACCGGTCAGTAGCTGATTTTTGCTATTTAAGACGAACACGACCGGCCAGTCGTTTGTGCTTGTGATATTCACTGGAACAAGTGTCCCAATGCCATTATATAACGCATGAACGGTAATACTTGCCCAAATGGAACCGGTTGACAAATAGATACAGCTGAACATGATACCAACAAGGGCTCCGCTGATAATAAGCTGAAAGGCACTGATAAGACCCAAACTTCCATTCATGAGATGCACTGCTCCAAAAATAAGAGAAGATACGATAACTCCCGCGTATCTGTTATAATTTTTTGAAATAATACCCTGAATCAGACCTCTGAAAACCAGTTCTTCTATGATTGGAGCAACTAAAAATGTCCCAGGAAAACTCGCCGCATTTTGCGCGAACTGGTAATTGTCCATTTCAGGGAAAACAAAGTGTCCTCCAATGATCATGGCACCTGCATAGAATAAAATTAATTCACTTATACCGTATAGCAGATAGCTCCTGTGTATTTTCACTTCATTCAGCCCATATATTTCAATATCTTTGAAAAAGCGATTCCTGATATATTTAAAACCAAAGAAGAACAATACAAAATATACGATTGAAGCGATAAAGTAGTGCAGCGGAAGAGCAATCTTATTGATCTCCCATGAGTCTACCCAAATGCCGCCTGGTAATTGACAGAGTATCACAAATAATAGAATTGCCAGAATCTGCAACACTATTTTTAAAAATCGTTTCATCTCCTACTATTCCTCGTCTTTCTTATATTCCAGAATATCTCCCGGCTGGCAGTCTAACGCATCACAAATAGCTACTAATGTCGAAAATCGTATCGCACTGATTTTACCTGTTTTTATCTTGGATAAGTTCACATTTGACACCCCGACGATAGATGATAATTCCTTTAGTGACATTTTTCTGTCCGCCATAACGCGGTCCAGCCGTAATATTATCTTTCCCATGTGTAAACCATCTCCTTATAACGTCTCATCTGATTCCTGCTGCAAAAGCATTCCGTAATGAAATACGTATGAGAGAAACAGACACAGCGCGGCAATAATAAGTCCAAAGATTTCTCCATTGCCAACTCCAAGAATTGCAATCCAAAGAGCTGCGCTGCGAAACCCTTTAACAGTGCTATCCTCAAAGGGTCTGCCGTTTGCTATTGATTGAAATACGCTTCTCAACGCCTTAACCAATGCTCTGACCATGATACATGTTATGACCAGCATTGCAATCAATAATAAACTCACCGTTATTTGCAAAGGATGTGAGAGCTCCTGAAAATCAATGGTTTTGCCAAAGCAGGTCAGGTCTACCGTTAGCCCCATAGTATCCAAAATGCCAAGCATGTTTACGAAAAACAGTACTCCTGTAAGGATACAAAGCACATACACGATCTTGCCGGCGATTTGAGTTATTTTGTCCAGTGCTCGTCCCCATTTTTTCATTTTTTCCAGTTCGTTGTTTATACACTCTGCATTCGCGTTCATGACATATAACTCCTTTTCGTTAAAAAATTAATGTTTATCGTTAATTTATACAGTAGTATATACTTGGCAACAATGTTTGTCAATGCTTTTTTAATGTTTATCATTAATTCTTTGAGTTGACGATTGCGAAATGTTTTGAAATTTTTGAATAAATGTAGATAAAACAGAATCGAACTGCTATAATAACGTCATCAAGAACTGTGGGAGAAATAGTCAGCAAAGGCAACAGGATTTAACTACATCAAGGCACCGGGAGGAACAAGGAATGAATTTATCCGGATTTTTAAAACAGGTTGATGAGATATGTACAAGGAAAAGCAGAGAGGAACTGGCGCATTTTGTCCATGAAGCGGCAAGGAGACTGCCATCGGAAAAGCGAAAAGCCTTTCTGGAGGATTTAAGAACATCTGATACTTCTTGGCAGCTGATGGCGAATGACACGGGCAAAAGCTCTCAGGAGAGATGTGACGAGATTATTGTGGATCTGATGAAAATTGAGAATGCGGAGTTGATGCTTGAAAGTGAACTGAATGAAGATTACGATGACTGGTATCATGATGACGAGGAAGAGTTTGTTTTTTCAGATCCGCAGGGGATAGGTCGGATTATTGAGACAGCATGTGCTTTTTTAAATGACTGTGTGGATTGTGAAGAATATGTTCCGGGGGCTCAGGTTGCCGAGTCATTGCTGAATCTGGAAATATTTGATCATGGTGAATACAATGAGTGTGTAGGGGAATCTCTGTCGCTGGAAGAAATGACCGATTATGGACTTGCCAGCTTTGACATGAACAAAACTCTGATGTGCGCGCTGTATCTGGAGTATTTTGCATCTGAAAAGGAAGAGAGACCAGAGTCACTTTATTTTATCTTTTCAGATTATGCTCGGTATGGCCTGACCTTGGAACAGCTGATGCAGTATGGAGACGAACTGCCTGATTTTCAGGAGTTTCTGCGTGACTGGATTTCCTGGCTTGGCGGAAGGACAGACAGGCTTGCACAAAAGCTGCTAAGTGAGGCGGTGGAGTTGTCAGATGATGAGGACATTCTTCTGGAAAGCGCACGTAAGTATGTGGAAACACATCCGGGCCTGTATGAAAAGTACATGGTGAATCAAAGCACTGATGTGGCGATTACGACCTCGAGGGACGCAATGGAAAGGCTTTATGCAATCGGACAGGAAGCGTTGGATGTGATTGATACAAGCTATACTGTGCGAAGCAGAATTGCTTTACTGAATATGGAGATTGCAGAAAATCTGGGCTGGGTGAGCGAAGAAGACCAATGTATGGTGGAGGCGTTCCGTTCCGATTCGACTCTTGCAAATTATATGAGAATCCGACTGACAAGCCATGATTATTCAAAATATGAAATGGAAATTACTGGAATCTGCAAGGGCTTTTATAAGAAGGATGGCAGACTTTACCAGGCATATGATAATGGGGAACAGACGAAAAATGAGATTAGCAGCAATACGGCTTACATGCTTGCGTTTCTGAATGGGGATTTCGATACCGTCCTTAAGAAGGGAATGAATACAACTGAGGCGTTGGGGTGGAGCTCTACTTTTATGAAGTGTGGGTTGGCGGCATTTCTTCTTTTACTGCTGGATTCAGATACTCTAACGATTGGTGCGAGGAAAATGTGCGGGATCGTAATCGAGTATGCAGGAAATTTACAGTTTGATCATTCAGACAAAATGGGAGACGGGCAGGATGTGGCAGGTGAGTTCTGGAAGCTGTTTTTACTCTGGAAGAAAACAGTGTGCGTTTCTTCAGAACAAAAAAGCTTCTGGCTGACATACATGGAGGACTTGACTGACCGAAGGGTAGAAGGAATTATGTCGGCAAACAGAAGAAACTATTACGATGAGTGTGCAGCTTACGTAGCCGCGCTGGGAGAAGTGAAAGAGTCTGCCGGAGAGTCTGGAGGCAAGCAGAGAGTGATGGAACAGTATCGCGCAAAGTATTCGCGCAGAAGAGCGTTTCATCAGGAGCTTAGAAGATATGGGATGAGAGGAAAATAATACTCATTTATGTTGATCTGGATTTATCCTGTGATGAACTTTGGAATAATGGCGAAATAGTAAAAACAGAGTTCGAGGGAAAAGCAGCCTGCAGATGACTTGCAGACTGCTCTCATTATAGGATTTAAAATACGGTAACGGTTATAAATATCCGCCTCCAAATACATCTTTTCGATTTTTGCATATCGTATTACTGCAGCGGTACAATATACAGATTCTCATCAGAGAGCACTGTTTCACCATCTTCTGTTTCTTCTGGAACGGATTTCAGGAACAGAAGACTCTCGATTTCATCCACATCAATGACGCGGCCATAGCCCTGTATTACACGATAAATGAGCATTTCCCCGTTTTCAATATCGTTCCTGTCGTTATCATAGCCGTTTGAGCCTCCGCCGGTCAGATAACGAATATCTGTGCCGTCTTTCATACGGAAGCCGATAAATGCCGGCGCTTCATCAAAAAGCGTGGTGATTCGTGTCATTCCGTCTTCATCCTCGGCTTCGACCGTGTATTCGGAATAAGGGAATTCATAATATATCGTTGCGGAAAGCGGAGAGAGGATTGCCTGAATAACAGTTGCTCCGCTGTTTCCAAGCACCGCATCCAGATCATAGGTTGTCGTGTTTGGGGAGCCGGACAGAGTCAGATCAAAATCCCATGTACCGTCAATGTCTGTTCTGATTTCTTCCTCCGTATTTTCTACATACGAACCCAGCCCCTGGAATTCGATGTGCAAATCCCTTCCGATAAAGGCGCTCTCTACTGTGGAATAAAGGGTAATACAGTATTCCAGACTCCCGTCGTCCTGTACATACTGCACCAGCCAGTTGCCATCTTCATCTTCTTTTATCGAACTTCCATCTGCGTTTACAACCTTTCCGTTTTCGCCGACAATTAGACCGTTATAGAAATTGCAGCCGGTAGCTCCGCTTCCTTCCAGATACAGATCTTTTCCGTCTGATGCACTCACATCCACATTTGTGAATTCCGGCTGTGCCCCTTCTTCCGGCGTGTAGCCTTCTACCTTAAATACAAGATAAGCATAATGGCTGTCTACAATGGTTTCTTCGGTTGTAATCGTCACGCCCTGGTCTGACACGGATGTCTCGGATACGGACAGCATTTGCTCGGCTTCAAGGTCGGCAAGCTGATCTTCATCCGCCTGCATTCCTTTCTCTACAGAGCAGCTCCATTGCCGGTACGCGGCTGCTACTCCCACACCGCAGACCATCACTGCGCATGCTGCCGCGATTCCGACGGTCAGCGCGCGTTTGCGGGTGCGGGTGCCTCTATTTCCTGCTCCAGGATGTCTGCTGTTGCCTTGTGGCTGGCTGTCTGTCTCCTTGGCGGCTATGTTTCTGCTTAATGTGTTCCCTGCCAAAGAGCCTCCATCTTTTTTGTGTTTTTCATGCATGTGAGCTTTCTCATACACGGCTTTTTTCTTATATATGACTTCTTTCTCCGGGCTCTCGGAATGTGCAGTTGTTTTCGATTCCCAATGTGTTTTGGAAAACGCCTCATTTGCAGTTGCTTTCACTTCCCGATGTATTTTGGAAAACGCCTCATTCGCCTTCTGTTTTACGGCTTCCGGAATCTCAATGTCTTCCCGCAGTACTTCGATCACTTCTCCGGGTTCCAATTCCTTCCTGATGGCTTTCTTCGAATCGTTTTGGCTCTCCTCCGTCTGCCAATGCTCGGTCTTTATTTCTTTCATAAGCACATCCGCCTCCTTATTTTTTACCTGTAACCGCCTGAGCCAGCTTTTCACGTCCTCTTGCCAGCTGTGTGCGTACCGTACTTTCGGTTACCTCCAGAATTGCGCTGATTTCACTGGTTTTATAGCCTTCCACATAATACAGCATCAGTACCAGACGGTATTTTTCATCCAGCATGTTCAGCGCTTCATTCCATTCGGCATTTGTGAAACCGGAATCCGCAGCAGACATCTCCGGCATATCTCCCGGCAAACATAGATTTTTTTCCTGCCGGATCAGATCCTTGCATTTGTTGACCAGAATCCGAGTCATCCATGTGCGGAACCAGGCTGGATCGTTCAGTTGCTCCAGCTTTTCCCAACAGGTGAGAATTGTCTCGGAAATCGCATCGGCTATGTCTGATTCATTCGATAAAATTGCGCGTGCCGTCTTATACATATTCTGCATCTGCGATTGCATCAATGCTGTAAATGCGTCAGCATCCTGTCCGGCTGCCTTTTCGGCCAGTTCAGCTAATTCTTCCATGTTCATTCCCCCTTTTATATATTAGACGGATAAGACCGCAAAAACGTCTCAAATGTTTTTTGATAAATGGAACTGAACAGATGATAATTCAACCGTAATCATCCGGAAAACAACAATAGGCTTTGCAAGCAAGGAACGATAGCAGCTATTGTTTACAAAATAAATGGCTGGAATATCTTGAAATAAGTATACCAATACTATATAATACATACATCATGACGAAGGAGGGATTGACAGATGGACGAGAATCTCTTTGTAATAGGACTGAATATGGAAGACGGATCAGCGGAAGAAATCGCATGGGATGCTGAACAGAAGATACTGGCAATCATGGACGATTTGTACAAGGAACAGCAGGAAGAAGAAAACTGCTCAGGAGAGGATGGGCTTTGACGTATGGGAAAAAAGGATGAGCTGCAGTTTCTGATTGATTACGAAAATGTGCGCGAGGCGGGGCTGGATGGTGCAGAATATCTTTACAATACGGATGTGATTACGATTTTTTATAGTGCTGTCTGTGAGAAGATATCCCAAAAATCTATGGATTTCATTCTGCATTCCGGCTGCAGCTTTCAGGCTGTCCGGCTAAAGAGGACGGGAAAGAATGCGCTGGATTTTTATATCGTCTCCATGGTCGGCGCGCTGTTTGGAGCAGGCTTTACGGGAAAAGTAGTTGTTGTCAGCAAAGATAAGGGATATGCAGCGATGAAAGATTACTGGATGAGCCACGGGATTTCGAGTGATCGTATTTTACTGAAGGCCACTGTAAAGGATGGCATTCTTGCATCGAATGAGAACAGCATCCGGCGGAAATTGATTTCTGCCGGAATTTCTCAGATCAGTATTGAGAAAGAGTATGCGAAATATCAGGAGAGGAAGCGTTTGAAAAAGAAAATCGAGACACTTTTTGCAAATACGGAGTATGAGGGTGAGGTCGCGAAGATTTTTGAACTGACAGAAGCGGAGAAAAAGCCGAAGGATCTGTATCTTGGTTCGTTGAAGCGGTTTGGGAGAACCGATGGGACGAAGATTTATCGATTTCTGAAGCAGGCGAAGGCAGCCTGAAGGATAAGGGAAGAAGATAATAATTGTATTGCAGGTCTGATTTGAAAAACAGATGATAAATGAAACATTAGCACAAGAAAGGTAATACAAAAAGTGTTGCAATTTATTTTAAAAGCGTTACAATAATGAATGGAGAAGAAAATGAAGTTTGAGTGGGATGATTCTGATTACTCTTGTTTATACTGAGCGCAGGGATACGTTAAGAGTGATATCTGCCAGACAGGCGACGAAAAAGGAAAGGAGGCTATATCAGGATGGTAAATTATGAATTAAAACCGGAAACGGAATTAACCGAAGAACAGGAGAAGATGCTGCTTGAAGCTGCTAAACGCCCGATTGAATTTGACGAAGATTGTCCGGAGCTAACGGATGAAGAACTTGCACAGTTTTACCGCGTTTCCGAAAAACGGAGAGAAGAGCGCAGAAAACAGACGGTTACGCTGCGGCTGTCTCCGCAGGCGTTAAATACGGCAAAATCTTTGGGAAAAGGATATACATCTGTACTTTCCAGGATTTTGGAAAGCGCACTGAGAGATAAGGAAGTATTACAGCAATTTCTGTAGAGGATCATCTTTCTGAAGCAGACGAAGGCAGTGTGCGAGATAAAGGGAAGACGATAAATAAAAAATGTGAATCTGTAAAATTGTTGCAACAGAGATTATGAGAAGGTAAAATGGTAGCAGATGAAAAAGTTGGAAATAAGAGGCAGAAACAAAAGGCTGGCGCGCCTGGAGAGAGGCTGAAGAACATGGCATCATCGAATTATGACATCACAAGAGACAATGCGGAGCGGCGGTTCCTGAACTATGATCAGGAGAACATGATCGATCGATTTCACCTGAGACATGATGAACAATATCTGTACATTGAGTTTGTGGGGCGGGACTATCGCATCGACCGAAGTACCGGCCGAACCGAATGGACAGCAGATGGATTCACTCATGTAGAGCATGCGGGCTTTAATGAGGTGCTTGCCATCTGTGATGTGCTCTGTGACTCGAAGGAAGACTGCCGCCTGTCCGGACAGTTTGTGAAGGTTAATGAATTGAAGGGGACGGTTCGCTCTTCAGGTCTGGGAAATGACCTGTATGGAAAATACGCGGAATACTTTGATGGAAAGCTGCCGGAGCTCAGAAGGGCTTGCGAGGCTCTGGGAGGAGAAAAACAGAAGATTGGAGATGTATCATATCTGCTGCATCCGTTTCCTTTTCTCCCTTTGATGTTACAGTTCTGGGAGTCGGACGATGAATTCCCGGCGAATCTGAAGTTTATGTGGGATGAAAATACAATGGATTTTTTGCGCTATGAGACGACCTATTACGTGCTGGGGCATGTGTTGGAGCGGCTGAAAACGCTGATGGAAGAGGAAGGCAAATGAACTACGCAATGCGGCGCAGAAAAACAATGTAAAAGAGTTAAAACGAGTCATACTAACTCTGAATTGCGCTACGGATGGAGTTATATAATTTATGAAAACAGTAAATGTAGTAGCCGCCGTGATCCGGCATGAGAACAAAATTTTTGCTACCCAGCGCGGTTACGGTGAATTCAAGGACGGCTGGGAATTCCCCGGCGGCAAGGTGGAGCCGGGGGAGACAGCGCAGGAAGCACTTGTGCGGGAAATACGTGAGGAGCTGGATACGGTGATTTCCGTGAGGGAACGGATTGCGCGGGTAGAGTATGATTATCCGGCATTTCATTTGTCGATGGATTGCTTTTGGGCGGAGGTCGTCTCGGGCGATCTGGTGTTAAAGGAGCATGAGGCGGCCAGATGGCTATCAAAGGAAGAACTGTACAGTGTGGAATGGCTGCCGGCAGATCTGGAGCTGATCGAGAGGATTCAAACGGCTTTGCGGAGCACTCGATTAACGGACCGATTTTTTACGGAAACAGGGGGATAAAAGACATGAAATACATGATTATCGGCGCCGGCGGGACCGGCGGCATATTGGGATACAAGCTTACGGAAGGCGGAAGGGATGTGACGCTTATTGCCAGAGGCGCTCATCTGAATGCCATGAAAACGAAGGGACTTACCGTACATCAGGTATGGAATGGACAGACGGTGGCTTTGCCTGTGAAAGCGGTCTCGGAGGAGGAATACGAGGAGCAGCCGGATGTGATTCTGATCTGTGTGAAGGGATATTCGCTGGAGAGTGTCTACCCGCTGATTCGAAGGGTGGCTGGGCCGGAAACAGTGGTGATTCCTATTTTGAATATTTACGGGACCGGCGGCAGGATGCAGGAAGAGCTCGCAGGTATTCTGGTGACGGACGGATGCATCTATGTTTCCGCGAACATGGAAGCTCCCGGTGTCCTGAGGCAGCATGGTGAAATCTGCCGCGTTGTATTCGGGGTGCGCAATGAAAGTGAGTACAGGCCGGTGCTGAAGGAGATTGCCATAGATTTTGAAGAGTGCGGGATTCGCGGCATTCTATCGGATAACATTCGAAGAGATGCGCTGCAGAAGTTTTCCTATGTGTCGCCCATCGGCGCGGTTGGCCTTTATTATAATTGCGCAGCGGGCGCTGTGCAGGAGGAAGGCGAGCCCAGGGAGATGTTCAAGAGTATGATTCGGGAAATCGTGACGCTTGCAGAGGCGATGGGGATTCATTTTGAACGAGATCTGGTGGAGACGAATCTGCAGATTCTCTCAGACCTTGCTCCAGAAGCGACTACCTCCATGCAGCGGGATATTATGGCGGGAAAACAATCGGAGATTGACGGTCTTATTTATCAGGTAGTCCGGATGGGAAAGGAATATGGAGTACCCATGCCGCAGTATGAGAAAGCTGCTGTGAAATTTAAAAACTGAGGAAAATACAAAAGAAAATACAAAAGAAAATAGGATAGAGTATTGATAAAAATCAATCGCGATACTATACTTGTAATAGGAAAAATAAAAAGATCAAGCATTCCATACGGAGTATAATTCCGGACGATTGCTTAAGATGACATATGGTATCGGCAATGATTGGAAACACACTTGGAGGGCAGTTACATGCAGGTGACAGAGAAGCTCATCCGGCCTTTGACGGAAGCGAAATATTTAAATGCGGATAATGTGGATCGTTACCGGTGTATTATGCGTATCTTTTATGAGAATTATGAGAAGCTGCGCTACTGGATGTATCAGGAGGATGTCTATGCCCAGATGATTCAGGATCCGTATTTTGCGGAGTATCGGATGGAGCAGTGCCAGCAGGATCTGACAGCGCTGACGGAGTGGAAGAATCTGATCACGATTCAGGACACGCGCAAGGTCTCCTCTCTTGAGGAATTCCGGAATAAAAAGTTTCGTTATCAGATGTCGGAATATAGTGTGGAGATTGAGCGGCTGGTACTGCGTCTGGAAAATCTTTTGATTGAGGGGGCTTCCCTTGAACCGACGCTTCTGGAACGGATTCGCCTGGCATTGGAGCGTTTTTCGCAGATGGAAAGCGAAAAACCGGAAACCGTTTACACCTGGTGGAACGATTTGAACAATGATTTTATCCGTCTGAATCAGAATTATCAGGATTATATTCGTGATTTGAACAGTGTGAAGGCGGAAGAGATGATGCGGACCAGAGAGTTCCTGGTTTTTAAGGACAAGCTGGTGGAGTATCTGCGGAGCTTTATCGCCGGCCTTCAACGAAACGTGGGAGTCATAGAGGAATATCTCCGAATGCTGGATCCGTCAGTACTGGAGACGGTGCTGGGGAAGGTGGTTGCATATGAGATATCCATCCCGCGGATGGATGTGGAGCGCTCCGAAGCGCTTTTGCTGGAAAAAGCCAGAGGACGGTATCAGAGCATCCGGGACTGGTTTGTGTCGGAGGGCGGAGCGGAAAATGAGGCTGGAAAGCTGTTCGATGCGACGAATGATATTATCCGCCGGATTACCCGCTATGCGGCGCAGCTCAGTGAAAAAAATGCAATGGGCGCCAACCGGAAGGAAGAATATCGCCATGTGGCGGAGATTTTTATGAAATGCCAGGATCTTCAGGAGGCACATCGCATGTCCGCAATGGTGTTTGGACTGGAGAGGCCGTTTCATTTAAGAGGTGAGGGAGAGCGGGAAACTGACAGCATGAACGTTGGCGTCTATGAAGAGCCCGCAGACGAATTTCTGCTGAAACCAAGAATCCGGAACTACCGCGAAAAAACGAACCGCAGTGCTATTCGGGATACGCGGGAGGAAAAGGCGAGGGAGAAGGAGCGGCTGCTGTTGGAAATGCAAAAGGATCAGGAGGAGGTTGCACGTCTGGAGCAGGATGGCGCAATTGATTTTGCAGCTTTGCCAGTCATTGAACCAAGAGTTCGCGAGATTTTGCTGAAGTGGCTTTCGGATGCGCTGGAGGATAACGAATATACGGCCAGAACGGAGGAGGGGAGGCTGTTTACTCTGGATCTGGAGCGGGCTGACGAACGGTGCGTGGTGCGCTGCCCGGATGGGTGCTTTTCGATGCCGCATCTGCGCATCGTCTTTGGGGAGGAAGCATAGGTGAGAGACGAATTAGAGCTTTTGCTGAACCGGCGGTGGATATTGAAGTCAGAGGATAAGGAAGCTTACTATCGTGTGCGGGATTCCATCGGGGAGCTTCGACACTTTGCTTCTGATAAGCTGGGGTGCCAGATTATTGAGAATTCTCTGTTGGTAAAACTGGAAAAAATCCCGGCATCACCGGAGAATTTTATGGGAATTGAGGAGTTTACCTCGAAAGAAGAATATGCGTTTTTCTGCGTTCTGCTGATGTTTCTGGAAGATCGGGATGCCCAGGAGCAGTTTATCCTTTCTCAATTGACAGACTACCTGTCAGCAAATATGCCGGGCGGAGGAGGTGGAGAAAGAAATGATTCACAGTCTGCCTCGCCCGGAGTTGACTGGACGATCTATACCACACGCCGACGTCTGATTCGGGTATTGCGCTATGCGGTGGCTCAGGGACTGCTTCGGGTGACAGACGGAAGTGATGATTCTTTTATGGACAATCCTGCAGGGGAAGTCCTTTATGAGAATACAGGAGCATCCCGCTATTTTATGAGGAATTTTTCCCGCGATATTGCGGATTATAGAAGACCGGAGGATTTTGAAAAGAGTGAATGGTTCGAGGTGGATGAAGACCGCGGACTTGCCCGGCGCCATCGTGTCTATAAACGGCTGATTTTCACTCCGGGCATGTATCGGGAGCACTGTTCGGAGGAAGATTTTGAGTATTTGAAATATTATGGAAGACGCCTGGCTGACGATCTTGAGCAGACGTTTGACTGCCGGGTGCACATTCACAGAAGCAGTGCATTTTTATTGATGGGCGAGGAGTGCCGGATGGGAAAAGCGTTTCCGGGAAACAATGCGCTCTCGGATATTTTGCTTTTGTGCTTTTCCGAAATACGGGAAAAGGTATATGCAGGGCTTGCCAGACGTGAGGATCGTGACGCGCCGGAGGAAGAGAACTCCGAAAGCACAAAGAATGGCTGGGAGATAACGGCGAATGAAGCGATCCTTGTGGATCAGACGGAGTTTGAGCGTATGCTGAAGTCTCTGAAGGCAAAGCATGGAGCTGGTTTTCCCAAGAATTACAGGGAGATGCCGGAAGGAGAATTTGTACGGGAAGTCATGGATGCTATGGAGAAATGGATGTTCCTCTCCCGTGAGGAGCGGACCCATCAGGTCATCATCTGGCCGGCGGCCGGTAAGCTGGCGGGGAAATATCCGGATGATTTCGGCTGAGAGCAATGTAAGAATCGATTTGAACGATTGGAGCAGATATTCGAATACACTTAGGAGGAAACTGCGGTGAACAGCAGATGGCAGGCAAATAAAATCGGTTTTCTTAATTTCTGGTATTATGATGAGCAGGAGTTTCCGTTTGCAAACGGAAGGATGCTGCTGCGCGGCGCGAATGGTTCAGGTAAATCTGTGACGATGCAAAGCGCCGTGCCGCTTCTTCTGGACGGAAACATGAGCCCGGAGCGTCTGGATCCATTTGGGACGAAGGATCGGAAGATGAGCGGTTATCTCCTGGAGGAGGATGACGACCGGGAAGAACGGACAGGCTATCTTTACCTGGAATGGAAACGGATAGAGAGTGAGACGTATCTGACCATCGGGATCGGACTGCGCGCCAGAAAGGGGAAACCGCTGGACAAATGGTATTTTGGACTGACGGACGGAAGACGGATCGGGCGGGACTTTTTCCTGTACAAAGAGACAGATGAGCGGGTGCCTTTGTCGAAAAAGGAGTTTGAGAACCGCCTTCTTCCCGGAGGCGTGCTGTTTGACCGGCAGTCAGAATACATGGAGTATGTAAACCGCCAGATATTCGGGTTCGAGACGGTGGATGAGTATAAGGAAATGTTGGATCTTCTGATTCAGCTGCGCACCCCAAAGCTGTCCAAGGACTTCAAGCCTTCTGTGATCAATGATATTTTAAGTGATTCGCTGCAGCCATTATCGGATGAGGATTTGCGTCCCATGTCAGAGGCCATTGAAAATATGGATACGATGAATCTGAACCTGAAGAGCAGGCAGGAGGGGAGAGGGGCGGCGGAAAAAATTAACCGTGTGCTGGATAAGTACAACCGGCTGAT
Organism: Lachnospiraceae bacterium; assembly: GCA_021199475.1. Lineage (GTDB taxonomy): Bacteria > Bacillota > Clostridia > Lachnospirales > Lachnospiraceae > Choladousia. Next base: position 18,205 of record JAJQHZ010000003.1, on the reverse strand, counting down.
TCTTTTTGAGAAGGCCGACCGGCTCGAGCAGAATCAGAAACAGAATACGGCGCTGGAGCGTGAAAAAAAGGCGCGGGAAGCGGATCTGGGAGCCTGTGAGACCCGCATTGCGGAGCTTTTGGAAGAACGTGTTGAACTGGACGCACAGAAGGACGCCATGGAAAAAGAGCGGGACTCCCTGAGCAAAAGCGATGCAGTAGCGCTGAAAACAAGAGAAGAGGAGCTGAATCGCCTGATTCAGGAAAAGGAGGTACAGCTTCAGGAACAGAATGTCCGGCTGAATCAGAAGCATGACCAGCGGATCGAGCAGGAGGCAGCCCAGAGCAGAGAGCTGGACCGGCAATACGAAAAGGAACAGGAGCTGCAGGGATTTCTGGAGGAAATGGATGCGGATGCGGAAGAGAGGGCATTTGAGGAGCATGGCTTTTTTGGCAGCGAGTTAAAGGAGCATTTTCAGGAAGCCTACAGCTTTCATTCACATGAGACCCAGATGAACCGGACGGTTCAGGGGATTGACCGGGGCGTGGAGGTTTTGCGCAGAGAGGATACGTGCAGAAGGCAGGCGGATGAGCAGCTTCAGAGTCTGGAGAAGCATCATAAGGAGACTGATGCGGCGCAGCGGGAAGTGTTCAAGCTGGAAACGCAGATGACGGAAGTGAAAAACGAGTGGAAGGAAAAGCTCTACGCATGGAATGGCGCCAACCGGGAACTGTCGCTTGATAAGGGGATTCTGAAAACAATGTCCGACTTTGCCGATACGTATGAGGAAACTTCGGATTTTGCGGAAGTTAAGCAGAGGGTTGCTGACCAGAGGATGGCAGTGAAGGGTGTTCTGGATGGCAGCGTGCAGCAGCAAGAGAGGGAGGTTCAGGAACTTCGGGAACAGATTGAAGAGCGGAAACGGGAACTGAGTGAGTGGGAGAATCACAGAGAACCGGAGCCGGAGCGGAGCGAAGCCGTATTGAAAAACCGGGAGCGATTAAAGGCACTTGGAATTTCTTATCTGGAGTTTTACAAGGTCATTGAGTTTGGGCAGGATCTGGATGAGACGGCGTGTGACCGGCTGGAGGAGGCCCTGCTGCAGATGGGAATTCTGGATGCGCTTGTGGTGGATGAGGAGGACCGGGAGCGTGTGCTGGCCATGGATCCGGGGTGCTGCGACCGCTATCTGTTTGCAAAGCAGGAGCGGGCAGATAAAAGCATTCTCGACGTGCTGGATCTGAATGACGCTGTAAATAATATTTTTTTCAATCAGAGAATTACCGGTATTTTGTCCAGCATTGCATATGACAGTGATGGCATTACATCAATCTCGCGGGACGGAAGCTATCAGATGGGCGTGCTTTCCGGAACGGTGACAGGAGAACATAAAGCAGGCTTTCTCGGTACCAGAGCGCGAGAGCGGAACCGGCTGGCCAAAATTGCGGAGTGCCAGGAAACGATTGCAGCGCTGGAGCAGGAGCTTCAGGAACACAATCGAACGATCGAAGAACTGCAGACAAGAATCGGGCGGTTGAATCAGGAGTACCTCTCGTTTCCGGGGGATGAGGATCTGCGTCTGTCTGCACGAATGCTGTCGGATGCGGTTCGGGAGTGTGAGCGGCTCCGGAAGGAAGCCATCCGCATGGAAGAGAAGCTGCGGGAGACGACGGCGAAACAGCAGGAGCTGCATAAGGAAGCGAGTCAGATTGCGGAGAAGTTGTATCTGGCCTGCAACTATGAGACATTTCTGCGGGCGGCGGAGGCGGCGCGTTCCTACCAGCGGAACTTTTATCAGCTGAAATCCGGACACGAGGTTTATCTGCAGATCCTCTCTCATGTGAAGGAATTGCAGGAGCGGATGGAAAATCTGGATGCGGACATGGATCAGATTCGCTATGATATGGGAAATACAGACCGCGCGCGCAAGCGTGAGGCGGCGGAGCGAGATTCCATCCGTGAGCAGCTCAAGCTGACGGATTATGAGGAAATCCGTGAGCGTCTGGACGCCTGTGTGAAGTGGCTGAATCTTTATCCGGACAAAATAGAATCCTGTGTGAAGGAACAGACGACCAGCAGAAACCGTGCGGATTTCCTGAAGGAACAGCTGAAAAAAGACGAGGAACAGCTGGCGGAGTACAGACGGAAGGGCGCGCATCTGGAGCGCTGCTATGGGGCTGAGCTGGCGCTGGGCTATGTGGCGCTGCCGGAAGAAATGATGCCGGGTATAACCGCTGCGAAGGTTCGCGCCTATCTGGCGCCGGATACACAGGAGCTTCAGAAGGAGAAGATTATCTCGGATCTGAACCAGGTCTTTTTTGAAAATCGAGGAATGCTTACAGACTATCAGCCAACGCAGACGAATCTGTTTGAAGAACTAGATCAGCAGGCGGAAAAAGGCGATCCCATCGCAAAGCGGCTTGACATTCAGGCCAGATACAAGGGTGTAAGAATTTCCTTCCAGAAGCTTCTGGAGCGTCTGGATGCGGACATCGAGGAACTGCAGGAGCTCATCCGGGATGGAGACCGGGAGCTGTTTGAGGATATCCTGTCCAATACGGTGAGCCGTAAGATCCGCGGGAAAATCAATGGTTCAATGGCGTGGGTGGAGAAAATGAACGAGCTGATGGATTCTATGAACACGTCCAGCGGTCTGAAGCTGAATCTTCGCTGGAGAAGCCGGACCGCGGAGCAGGAGGATCAGCTGGATACCAGAGAGCTGGTAGAGCTTCTGAAGAAGGATTACCGCCTTATGCGGGAGGAGGAAGCAGCAAAGCTGTCTCTTCATTTCCGCTCTAAGGTAGAGGAAGCGCGGAAGCGTACGAGGGATGGCCAGGGAACAGTTTCCTTTTATCAGGTCATGAAGGACGCACTGGATTACCGGAAATGGTTTGAATTCCAGCTCTATTCCCAGAAGACAGGAGAACGGCAGAAGGAGCTGACAAACAGTGTGTTTGGCACTTTCAGCGGAGGAGAGAAGGCAATGTCGATGTATGTGCCTCTGTTTTCAGCTGTGGTGGCGAAATATCAGGGCGGACGGGCGGATGCGCCGCGCATTATTTCGCTCGATGAGGCCTTCGCCGGGGTTGATAGCCGCAACATTCGTGATATGTTCCGTCTTATGTCGGAGTTTGAGTTTGATTTTATTATCAATTCTCAGGTACTCTGGGGAGACTGCGATACGCTGGATGCTCTGGCAATCTATCAGCTCCACCGGCCGCAGAACGCGAAATTTGTGACGGTCATGGCGTATCTGTGGAATGGAAAATCCAGGGAGATGGTAGAGGATGAGCGGCAGATGGGGTGAACAAACGGATTCGTCAGACAGAGGCCTGGCAGGGAAGGAGTGCCGAAAACAATGGGATTCTGCCGCCGACGGGGTGTCACCGATGGATTTGTCGGAAGCAAAAAATGAGAGAAATGTTCCATACTCGGACGCATATACGGAGAAAATGACAGCCGAATGCGCGCAATATTTTCGGGAACAACCGGTTCTTAACCGACTTTTGAAGGGATTTCGGGAAAAATATCTGTCTTATGGGAGCTTTTCCGGTTCCGTGATTTTGCGAAATCTGAAAGAGGAGGACCGTGATGTTCTGGAGGGATTCCTTGGGAAAAACTACCATGGGAAAAAATCCGCTTCGATATCAGCGGCACAGTTTAGAAAGTCACTGTCAGAGAGCCGTTTTGGAGGGATTTCACCGGAGGCGCTGCTTCGCCGGTATTTTGGAGAAGAGCTGATCGGGAAAAAAGAAAGGCGGCTGGCGGAACGGGAGGCTTTCGATGCGGTCTTTGACCGGATGCAAAAGAAGTATGCGGGTACGCCCGCAGGATCCTGGATTCGGGAATTGTGTGCGGATAAAGTGCGAAATGTCAGAGAAGCTGATCCGGGTGATTTTGAAACTGCTAAAAGGAGCCAATCCGCCGGCAGCGCACCTGGAAGAATCTGGTACTGGCTTATGAACCGTTATCGGGAGGGCGGTCGGAACCCGGAAGTGCTGGAACAGGATCTGGACATGGGAAGTGCCATTCTGAATGCATTTCCCTGCCGAAAGGGGGAAACCGAATACCTCGCGGTATTTGCTGCCCGACTGACCGGAAATCCGCACGCGTTTGACGATGGGGGCGAGGGCGGCCAGCTGCTTTCACTTACCATTCTCTGGGAACTGGAAGGACAGAACCCGGACTCGATGGACGAGATGATCTTTCCTGCATTGAGAAAACAGCGGCAGTATCTGGCTGCGGGCATTTTGCGGGATGATATGTCCAACTATGCTATGCTTTCCGGAGTCCGTGCGCAGAAAAAGGATGGTAGCTGGCATACGGGCATGGAAGGCTTCCGAACCGAAGGAGAGCCGGTGCAGGTGCCCCTTTCGGTAATCGCGGGTTGGGAACGGGTCGAGTGTCCGGATAATCGGATTTACATTGTGGAAAATCCGTCAATTTACGCATTGCTCTGCCAGCGATGGAAGGGAACGCGAGCCTGTATGTGCATGAACGGACAGCCTCGTCTCAGTGCAGTGCTGATGCTGGACTTGCTGGCAAAAGCGGATGCTGAGGTGTATTACGCCGGGGATTTCGATCCGGAAGGGCTTCTGATTGCACAGAAGGTAAAGCTGTATTATGCGAAGAAAAACGGAAGATCCCTGCATTTTTGGCATATGTCTGCGGAGGACTGCAGAGCGAGCCTGTCTGACGAACGGATTTCGGATAAACGGTTGAAAATGCTGGAGCGTGTTACGGATCCGGAGCTGAAAATGGCCGCAAATCTGCTTTTTGAAAAAGGCGTTGCGGGCTATCAGGAAAACATTTGGGAGAGATACCAGTAACGCGGGTGTGCGGGAAGCGCATGATTGTTATCTTATATGGAAGCCTGAACATTTTGGGCTTGAAAAAAGTGAGCGCCCAATGCGCTCACTTCTTCATAATCTCCAGTGTGATTTTTGCCATTTCCTCCGGGCTTTCCAGTACTTCGCTCGCCAGCCAGTATGTCAGAATAGAGAAGAGACCGCCTGCTTCAAAATGCGCAGCGTAATTGTTTGTGTCTCTTTTCAGATTTTCCGGATGAATGGTGCGATGCAGAAAATCTGTGAGAGAAGAAAAGCTGTCGATGACCAGATTCATCAGCTCCGCCTGCTTCAGCAGCTCGGTCATTTTTTTGTGCTCCAGAAAATAGGAGTAAAAGCTGTACAGCGCCTCGTCCGCCTGCCCGTCCGCCTGATCGACCATTGACTGCGCAATTTTCCGGAAATGCTGGACCAGAATATCTTCTTTGGAAGAATAAGTGCGGTAGTAGGTCATGCGGGATATCCCGGATTTCCGCGAAATGTCGGTGACGGTTATATACTTATATTCTTTCTGCTCCATCAGAAGAACCAGAGCGGTGAAAATACAATCCTTTGTTACTTCTTTGTTCTGTGCCATAAAATCAATCCTTTTTATTCGTAAATTCCGTTGATGGTTACTTCAAACAGTGCTTCCTGTCCGTTGAGATCGTCTACTCCATAGTCCTCCGGGAAGGTTACAGTGACATCCACCGTGTCGCCCGGGTGCGCGCCAATCAGCTGATCTTCGAAGTCATCAATGTAGCTGCCGGAACCGATGACCAGATCCGTACCGGCTCCATTTGTGCTGCCGCCTGAGAACTCTACGCCATCAATCGAACCAACATAATCAATGTTTACGGTATCACCGTCCGCAACGGTCAGCGAAGTGTCAGTGGAATAGGTCGCTTCGGTTTCCACGCTTTCTGTTGCAGCTTCCTCCGTATCATCGGTCTGGCTGAATGGCTTGAATGTGTCAACGAGAATGACGATAATCAGAATTGCGATCAGGGCAGCCGGGATTCCGATTGAAAGGTATTTCTTAACCTTTGCACGCTGCTCTTTTTTATGCCGTTCTTCCGCGCGTCTTTGCTGAGCCTGTTTTTTGTTTTCTTTTTTCATGCCTGTCCTCTCCCTTAGTATTATTTGTGATTTTTTCGGGCGACGCATCCGTTCGCCTGTTTCATAGCAGTTTGTCGAGTGTTACTTTTAACGTTGTGTCCTGCTTTATTTTTATACCTTACGAAAAATATGTGCACATTTTGTGTTCTATTTGCGAAGAAACTGTCAAAGTACATGAGTATGTAACACAGACCACATTTTTTGCCGGATGCCTGGTTTGGGCAAACAACATACTCGGATTTTCGGTTTAGAAGAGTGGAATATTCAGTCGTTTACTTCGAGTTTATAAAAATTAGAAAAAATTAATGAACAAATGCTATAAAAATGTAACAATATAATTTTCGACGGGTTGATTTTCTGTTTGCTGAACGCTATACTTCCATGTGGGATTCATCGAATCGCTGCTGAATCAGCCATCTGAAGTTGTTTGGAATCAGCAGAGGGTGGAAGCAGAGTTTTGAGGAAGCAGTTATCTTAACGTAAAACGATTTTATTTAACATAAGTATAAATGCAGGAGGACGCAAAGTGGGCAAAGTAATAGGAATTGATCTTGGAACGACAAACAGTTGTGTATCTGTAGTGGAAAATGATCAGCCGGTCATCATTCCGAACCCGACTGGCGGCCGCACGACGCCGAGTGTGGTGGCTTTTACGAGAAACGGGGAGCGGTTGGTTGGTGATGCGGCGAGACGGCAGGCGGTGACGAACGCAGGCCGGACGATTACATCTGTGAAGCGTCATATGGGGACGGACTGGGATATCCGGATTGACGGAAAAGAGTACAAGCCTCAGACAATCAGCGCGATGATCCTGATGCAGCTGAAAAAGGATGCAGAGGATTTCCTTGGCGAACCGGTGACGGAAGCGGTCATTACGGTTCCCGCTTATTTTAACGATATTCAGCGTCAGGCGACGAAGGACGCCGGGCGAATCGCGGGTCTGGATGTAAAACGAATCATCAATGAGCCGACGAGTGCGGCGCTTTCCTATGGGCTGGATCATGGAGAGGCGCAGAAGGTAATGGTTTATGACCTGGGCGGAGGCACATTCGATGTGTCGATCATCGAGATCGGAGAGGGGCTGATTGAAGTGCTCTCGACCTCCGGAGATAACCATCTGGGCGGGGATGATTTTGACGCCCGCGTGTCGGACTGGCTGGTCGCTGAGTTTAAAGCGGAGCACCGAACGGACATTTCAAGGGATTTTGCGGCGATGCAGCGAATCCGGGAGGCCGCGGAGCAGGCCAAAAAAGAACTGTCAACGTCGGAGAGCACGAACATCGTGCTTCCTTATCTGACACAGATCAAAGGAGAGCCGGTACATCTGGAGCGCACATTGACGAGAAATAAGTTTAATGAGCTGACGGCAGATCTGGTTCGCCGCACGGAGGTGCCGGTGCATACGGCGCTGTCGGATGCCGGAATTACTGCCGCGCAGCTGGGACGTGTGCTTCTGGTCGGCGGCTCGACGCGGATTCCGGCTGTCCAGCAGAAGGTGGTCCAGCTGACCGGCAAGGAACCATCTAAAAACATCAACCCGGATGAGTGTGTGGCGCAGGGTGCGGCTATTCTGGGCAGCACGCTGCAGGGGAATTCTCTGATGGCAGCGGACACCGGGATGGATCTGCTTTTGATGGACGTCACACCATTAAGCCTTTCCATTGAGACTGTTGGCGGCGTCGCGACGCGGCTGGTGGAGCGCAATACGACCGTTCCGACGCGTTACTCCCGTGTCTTTTCAACGGCTGCAGCTTATCAGCGTGATGTGGAGATTAATGTACTGCAGGGCGAACGCACCATGGCCAGGGACAATAAATCCATCGGGAAATTCCGCCTGAAAGGCATCCGCCGTGCACCGGCCGGCGTGCCGCAGATTGAGGTCACGTTTGATATTGATGCGAACGGAATTCTGAAGGTATCCGCAAAGGATCTGGATACGCAAAAGGAGCAGTCCATCACAATCACAGCCGATGACCGGATGTCTGAATCCGAGATTCAGAAGGCCATTTATGAAGCACAGGCCTACGCGGGACAGGATGTGCAGCGCCGCGAGGCGATTGATATCACAAATGAGGCGCAGAGCCTGCTCGCGAAAGCGAATCAGGCATATAAGGAGCGCAAAAAAGAGCTGGACAAGACTGCGTCCAAACAGATAAAAAATGATCTGAATGCACTGCAGAAAGAACTTTCCAGATTCCGCCTGGATAAGATGACCGATCAGGATCTGGAAAATGTCAAAACCGCGAAGGCGGCGCTGGAGCAGTCGAGTTCACAGTATCTGGGGATATGAGTACGTTAGCAGCCCGCTCGAAAGCGTAGCAGAAATGAATATAGAATAAAAGCAATAAAATTTCGCGGTTCGGGGTAATTTCTTCATGCCTGCGGATAACGAATGCAGTAAAAGTAAAAAACCTCCCAACGGGCAGATACAGCGTTTGCTGCTGTCTGCCGGGGCGGTTTTCGCTTGCTTATTTCTGCGAAGCAGCGAGCCATGAAGCCAGAGCTATAAAGATTTACGCTCGCATTTCCAGTGACTGGAGACTGACTTTAAGCCATCACAGCCGTAATCAGCGCCATCTTGTATACCTCGTCTGCGTTACAGCCGCGGGAGAGGTCGTTGATCGGTGCATTCAGACCCTGAAGGATCGGACCGAACGCATCAAAGCCGCCAAGCCGCTGTGCGATCTTGTAGCCGATGTTGCCGGACTGAATCTCCGGGAAAATAAAGGTATTTGCCTGACCGGCAACCGGGGAACCCGGGAATTTCAGCTGGCCGACCTCCGGTGAAACAGCGGCGTCAAACTGCATCTCGCCGTCTACCTTCATATCCGGATAAGCCGCTTTGATCTTTGCGGTCGCATTCGCTACCTTCGTCACATCGTCACCCTTGCCGGAGCCCTTTGTAGAGAAGCTCAGCATCGCCACTTTCGGGTCGATTCCAAAATAAGAAGCAGTCTTCGCGGTCTCGACAGCGGTCTCTACCAGCGCGTCCTCATCCGGTGCAATCTGGATTGCGCAGTCGCCCATCGCGATGCGTTCTTCTACGCCGTCTTTTTCACGAATCAGAATGAAGCTGGAGCTGACACTCTTGTTGCCCGGCTTCGTCTTAATCAGCTGCAGAGCCGGACGAACCGTGTCTGCTGTGGAATAGGTAGCACCGCCGAGCAGGGCATCCGCTACGCCCATCTTAACAAGCATGGTGCCGAAATAATTTCCCTTCTTCAGGTTCTCACGGCACTGCTCCTCGGTCATTTTGCCCTTACGCAGCTCGACCATCTTTGCAACCATTTCCTCCATGCCTTCGTAGGTCAGCGGGTCGAGAATCTGAACACCGTCAATGCAGAAGCCGCCCTTTTCAGCGGCAGCTTTTACTTCGTCGACATTGCCTACCAGCACCGGCTGCAGGAAGTCGCCGCCCTTTACCAGACGGTCCGTAGCAGAAAGAATACGCGCATCCGTACCCTCTGTAAATACAATTTTCTTCGGGCTCTTTTTCAGTGTCTCCACCAGGGTTTCAAAAAAATCCATCGTTTTTGCCTCCATAATCGTCCGATTGTATGATCGGTTATTTGTAGTGATTCCCCTACAATTTACCACTATCTCTTTTTCATTGCAAGCAGAAGCGAAAAAAATGGCGAAAAAAATCGGAAGAATCACGTTTCGACAATTTATATGCTGGATTTTAAAAATGATAATGGTTTAGGTTCTGCATTGAATCATCTTCTTGTATCTGTTACAATGAGAGTTAGATGAAACTAATGATGTAAGAATTTTTAGAAGGCGGATGAAAAGGGGGATAGTACTGTGACGGAATGCTTTTTTCAATACGACAGGCTGTATCTGAATGCGGCTTATCATGAACCGGAAAAACACAGGCATTTACTGTCACATATCATAATAGGAGTTTCCCATAAAATCAGGTGCAGTGTGAATCAGTATGAATTTGAAGCAGAGGGAGTATGCATTGATTCCGACGTTCTGCATACAGCCTGCGTGGAAAAGGGGGAACTGCTCATCTGCCTGTTCGATAAAACTTCTTTATTCGCCAATGAACTTTCCCGTCGTTATCTGAAGGGGCAGAATTATGCTGTTCTGGATGGGGAGACAGTACAGATAATAAGAAACGCATGGCTTAATACCCGCTCGCTGCTGGCTGTGGACGAGGCAATCACCAATATGCTGGGGATAGGAGATTTCTCTCTTTCCATGGACGAGCGGATACAGAATGCTCTTGAGACGTTAAAAAGCCATGAGAGTGTTGAGACTGATACGATAAGCAAGCTGGCGGCGGAAGCCGGGATTTCTGTCAGCCGTTTTTCCCATCTGTTTAAGGAAAATGTGGGAATCGCCCTGCGCCGATATCTGGCACTGGAAAAAATAAGAAAGAGCTATATTCATCTGTTGAAATCGGGGAATATTACGGATGCCGCAATGATGGCAGGTTTCGACTCTCCGTCCCATCTGGCTGCGACCTGCAAGAGAATGTTCGGAATCTCCCTGAGCGATTTCCTGAAAAGTTAGTGCGGCTATTCAGAATAGCAGGCCGCTGGTCCGCGCTGTTCAGAACCGTTTCATGAAAAGTTGGCGTGACTATTCGGCACAGGTCTTTGCGCCTGCTGTAAAGGCAGTATGAAAATATATAGCGTGTTAGCGTGTAATTGAAAGCGGAGAGCTTCCTTGTATGATAAAAAGGTATCAACAAGGAGGCTTTTATTTATGAAAAAATATGATATTTCGCAGCCATTAGCTCTGAAAAAAGGCGTGTATAAGCTGAATGGCGATGCGAACTTTAATTATCAGCTCAACCGCGTCATCAATTGGGACGGCGGGCGTCTGGAGGATATTCAGAAAATCGGCGGGAGAATAAAAAACAGCGCCGACTGGAAGCGTGAGCTGATCGCGCTCGGAGATGAGGCGATGGAGGAGGAACGGATCGGGAATGCTATCGCTTACTACCGTATGAGCGAGTTCTTTATGTACGACGGCGATCCTGACAAGAAAAAGTACTACGAGAAAGCCACTGCTCTTTTTTACGAGTATTATGCGGATTATTTCGAAGGAGAAAATCTACGTATCAGTAGGCTGGAAGTGCCGTATGAGGGAGTGAAGCTGCCCGTTATGCATGTGGAGCCGGAAGGGGAAAGCAGAGGGACGCTGCTCCTTCATGGCGGAAATGACAGCTATTTTGAGGAATTTTTGTTCTCCCTGCTGTATTTGCAGGAAAAAGGTTTCGAAGTATATTTATTTGAGGGACCGGGGCAGGGCGGTGTGATCCGCACGCAGGGAATGCACTTCACACATGAATGGGAAAAGCCTGTGAAAACAGTTCTTGATTTTTTCAATCTCTCCGATGTGACAATCATCGGCGTATCATTAGGCGGCTATCTTGCGCCGAGGGCGGCCGCATTTGACAAGCGTATCACAAAGGTAGTGGCATGGTCCGTATTTCCGTCATTTTTGGATGTCATTATCGGCGGACAGCCTCCGGCTTTGCGGAAGATTTTTTATCTTCTTATGAAGCTTCATGCAAAGGGACTGGTCAATCTGATTTTTAACGCGAAAGCCAAAAAGGAGCCAATGATCGATTGGGGCTTAAAGCACGGGATGTATGATTATGAAGCGGACAGCGCATATGGATATGCAAGAAAGCTGGCAGATTACAGTCTGGAGCCGATCGCGGATAAGGTCACCCAGGATCTTCTGATACTTGGAGCGAGCAGGGATCACTTTATCGACTACCACATGATCGGCAGGGAAATTGATATGTTTACGAATGTGAGAAGTCTTACCTTCCGCCTTTTTACGGAAAAAGAAGAAGCAGAAAACCATTGCAATGTGGGCAACGGAAAGCTGGCTCTTGATACGATCTGCGGCTGGTTGGAGAGCCTGCCCATTTAAAATGGCCTTCGGCCATAGGGCAGGCCTATATCCCGAGCGGGGCTCGGGACAATTGCTGGAGGGGCTGGCACAATGATGAAATTTATTTATCATCTGACGATGACAAGAAGCAGGAAAATGATTATACAGATGTATGGAAAGAACTTTTATGTACAATTTAAAAAGAGATCCGATTCCTGGTTCAGGAGAGTTCAGAAAGAAACTCCCGATATCGGGGAAAGCATATTTTCCTTCAATTACGCTTATGCGCCATCTTATGTTGCTTGGTACAAGGCGATGATGGAATTGGGGATGGATCAGAAGCAGGCGGATGAGCTTATGTGGCACATGAATGAGAAAATGCTGCTGACCGTTCCGAAGCCGCTGCTGCACATGGTCGGGAAGACATATCTGAACAGTTTCAGGAAAAAAGCGAAGCAGCATATGCTCCGACAGGAAAGCGGAAAGCTGCATCCCTTTGACTGGGAAATCGAATACAGGGATATTAACGAGAATGAATTCATGATCAATATCAGGAAATGCGGATTCATCGCCTATGCGGAGAAGTTTGACGCAAAGGGCATCCTGCCGGGAATCTGTGCGGTGGATTACATCGTTGCTTATTACATGAAAAATGGATTTCACCGGACAAAAACGCTGGGGTACGGGGATGACTGCTGCGACTGCCGGTATGCGTTAAACGGAAGCTGTTCTCTGAGACCTGGGAAGGGGTAGAGATAGTGTTCTTTCCTTATCACCGTTTCGTTTATTCCCTAAGAAACGGAAGGAAACATGCCGGATTATTCTGCCGGGAGCTGCCTGTAATTATTTTAAACGATGTAAGTCGCTTTTCAGGCAGTTTCTGGCAGTAATTTGTTTCAGGAGAAAAAATCCCGCAATTTTACAATTCCAGCTTCTTCCAAAAGATATTGTTCCTGTACACGTCCATCCTCGATATGGATCACACTGTCGCAGACAGAAGCAATCAGGCGCTTTTTGTGTCATGGCCAACTCCATAAGGCGGGGCAGGCCCTTTTTCGGCTTGATTTCCTGGCTTTCTTTTTTTGCCATAGAGATTTCCCTCGCTTTCCTCAAAAGATGGTTAGACATAGCTAACCTCATCCCTATTATATCAATGCGCAGATTCTTCTCCAACTCTCAATGAGTAAAAATGCTCCATTTGACAATGAGTTTCACAGGATGGCCCGCCGGTATCTCCCCAGATTTTTGTGGAGCTAGTGCGGGGCGAATGCTGCCCGTGCATTTGCTCCGTTTTTTTGTGGTATATTATGGTTCGGTGGTCTCTGCTTTGGTCTGCAATCGCTCAGGTTCTGTATTGATTTCTCCATTGATATCTGTTACAATGCGAGTTAGTAATCACTAACAAAAGGTAGATGGAGGGAACGTTATGAGCAAACACGAGGAAATCAAATCCGCATATCGCGCATTGGGTAAAGAAGCAACTATTTATGATGGTATGATTACCTGTTCTACCCTGCTGGGCAAAGCCGTGTGCAGACTGGTGTGGGATATGGGACAGACGGAAAACGTTGAATATCTGTCCCGTGCGCTTTCCGGTATTCCGGAGGATTTCTCCGGTTCGCTGCTGGAGGTGCCGGTGGGTACCGGCGTGCTGACCATGCCGGTTTATCAAAAACTCCCTGATGCGAACATCACTTGCCTGGACTATTCTGAGGACATGATGTCCCGTGCGCAAAAAAGGGCGAAACGGGACGGGCTGACCCATGTCCGCTTTCATCAAGGGGATGTGGGGAATTTGCCCTTCCCGGATGGCAGCTTTGACATCGTACTTTCTCTCAATGGATTTCATGCTTTTCCCGATAAAGAAGCGGCTTATCGGGAGGTATTTCGAGTCTTAAAGCCCGGCGGCTGTTTCTGCGGTTGTTTTTACGTTGCCGGGGAAACTGCCCGGACAGATTGGTTTATCCGGCATCTCTATGAGCCGAAGGGGTTCTTCACTCCACCCTATGAAACAGCGGACAGTCTGAAACAGCGGCTGGAGCGGCAGTATGAGGCAGTAGAGTTTAGCACTGTGAAATCCGTGGCTTGTTTCACTTGCCGGAAAGGGACGTATAACCAATGAGCGTTTCCGTCTATGTTCTTGAGTGCATTGTGATGTGCGCCGTGTTCGGCGTGTCCGTTTTCGGGATGCTGCTGGTCAATCCTGTGTCCTTCATTGGCGATTATCCTCCGGAAATTCAGGCGCAATATTATTCTTCCCAACACAAGGAAGCGGCAAAGGAAAAGATGACATTCCTCACGATCCTCCGAAAAGTCATCGGTATCATCGCATTTCTGTTCCTGTTTGCGTGGATGGCGCATCAGGCGGGAGCGGAAACCTTCGTAGATGGGCTTCTGCTGGTGTACGGCTACATGATTGTTCTGGCCGCGTTTGACACCTGCTTTCTCGACTGGGTGCTGTTTGCCAACATCAAACGGGTGCGCCTGCCGGGGACGGAGCATATGGACCGAGAGTATCACCAGAAATGGTTCCATGTGAAGGTTATGCTGCCCATGCTGCCGGTGTTTGCCGTGGGAGGACTGCTTATTTCTTTGATTATGACCTGGATTTGGTAAAACGACGGGAAAAGAGGAATGAAGAATGTCACACTATAAAAAGATCACCCTCGCCCTTTTCTGCGGGCTACTGGGCTGTGTGTGCTTTGGCGTTGGGGATTGGCTTATGATCTACGGCGACACGGCCTATTCCGGGGCAATTTCCTGGCTAACAACAGGGACGGCGCAAATCGCTCCCTGGCGCAACAATTTGGCCATGGCGCTGGCCTTCCCCGGCATTATTCTGTACGGGATTGCGCTGTTTGCACTTGGGAATTTGATTCTGGGAGAGAGAAAGCAGAGAATTTATCACTATCTGACTGCATTCAGCCTGACCCCGTGGCTTTGCCTGCATCTGTTTTACATCATGATTTTATATGGCTTCGCCTGGATGAGCGGGAACGAGTACGCCTCCGCTGCCCTTCCGATTTCAGAGGCGGTCTTTTCCCATTTTTCCTGGCTCCTTCTGGTGAGCGAGGTGCTGATGCTGCCGCCCTACCTCTATTGGGGCTGGCTGGTATTGCGTGGACAAAGCGTCCTGCCCCGGCAGGTGGTTTTGTCCAATCCGCTGATTTTCTATCTTGTGTTGAAGCTGCTAACCCTGCTTATACCGGACAGTGCGTTTCGTCTGGCTTTTACCAACGGCCTGATGAGTGAGAGCATGGTTTTATGGTTCGGGAGTATATTGATGTGGCTGTATCTGCACCGAAACAGCAAATAACTTATAGCGTGGGTCAATTACGGGGAGGGCGAAACATGAGCTTTTTTCAAAATACCTGCAAGGAAGGAACATCGGCATGAAATACACAGGGCAATACTGGATTATGATTGCTCCCTTTATGAAAAGACTGTTGGCGAAAAAGTATGGGCGAAAGGCCGCAAGAGAATACATAAAGAAAGCAAAGGCCATCTACCGGCAAATGCTGGCCCGGGCGGAGGACATCGGTGCAAAAAATCCCATGGCGCACAACGTTTATATGTCTTTTGTGTTCATGGCTATTTGGAAAGTCGCTGACGGAGCCATTACGCCGGATGATATGCGGGGCATGGCCAGGGAGCTGTTGGATATGAAAATCGTCCGAACGGTCATGGGCGGCGGCCTGAATGTCAACAAGCCAGGAGATATGGACAAACTGAGAGGGAAATTCCATAAATGCGCAGAGTGGGCGGAAGGACATCCGGAGTACCGAGATAAAACCTGGGATTTTCATTTTGACGTCACGCTTCACAAGTCCGGCATATACTATCATTTCACGAGATGCCCGTTAAACGATTACGCGAGAGCCTACGGTTATCTGGAAATCCTGCCGGTGATGTGCGAGATGGATTATCTGCTGGCGGGGATGTACCATGCCAGGCTCTATCGTGAGCAGACGTTGGCAGGTGGTGGGACTATTTGCGACTACTGGTTTGTAGGAGATCAGGAGCAGGAACAAACGTAGAGGAGGTACTATGATTCGACTGAAAAACCTCACCGACGAAGAATTAAAAACAATCGGCAGGCGCATTGGCGGGGCGTTCTATGATGAGGGTGAAGGCTTATTTACACGCCTTGACCGTGAGGATGCAATAACAGCTTTGGAGATCATGACGGAGTGCTACTATCGTCTCGGTGTTCTCTATGCGACCTCCGAACAGCAGGAGGGCTATCTTGCCTACTGGAGAAAGGGCGAAGCGAAGGAATGGGGCATGAAAATGGTGCGAGTGTCCCTCCATATGGCATGGCGGTTCCTGCGGGAGATTCCCTTTGGGTCGCTGAAAAAGCTGCTTCCGCTGATGAAAAATCCGTATGAGAAGATATATCAGAAAGAGCCGGACTATGTGATCATTTCCATGGTCGCTGTCCGACGGGAATTTCAGGGGCAGGGATATTTGCGTGTGTTGCTGGAAGAACCGTTTCGCATCGCCCGGGAGCGAAATATCCCCTGTGTCCTGGACACAGACACAGAGCTGAAAGTGAAAAAGTACGTCTCCTGCGGCATGAAGAAAACGGCGGAAACGCCGATAAAGGGTGGCGGAACGATGTACACAATGGAAAGCCGCGCATGAGAATCGCCTTGTAGGCGATGGCGCGGTACCGTCCTCGATTTCCGTTGAAAATCGGGACATTGCCTTCGTCCGACATAGAAAGCAATGGCGGACATGAAATGGAGAGAGATTACAGAGATGAATAAAAAGATATGGGACATCTACGCCCCGATTTATGAAAGGGCCATGCGGGGCGACTGCAAGGCATACGGCCTGATGTATGAGCGTATCCCACAGGTCATTCGGGGAATGGACGTGCTGGAGGTCGCCACCGGCCCCGGCCTGCTGGCGAAGCATGTCGCCCATGCCGCAAAGAAAATGATTGCCACGGATTACTCGGATGGGATGATAAGGGAAGCAAAGAAGGGCAGCTGTCCTGATAATCTTACCTTCGAGGTGGCAGATGCAGAACATCTTCCCTATGCGGACAATTCCTTTGACGCGGTGATCATCGCCAACGCCCTGCACATTGTTCTGAACCCGGAGAAAGCGCTGCGGGAAATAGACCGGGTTCTGAAAGATGCCGGGCTGCTGATCGCACCGAACTTTGTGAACCATCAAAAAGGAGCCGTCAGCGCCATATGGTCGAAAATCATCCGCATTGCAGGCGTCAAATTGGAACATCAGTGGAGTACGGCGGAATACCGGGCGTTTCTTGAAGCCAACGGCTGGAATGTAGTGATGCTGGAGGAAAGGTCCGCCCGTATCACGCTGGCCTATGCGGAATGTGTGAAGCGAAGATAAGTGGGAAGAACTGATTAGTATTCCTAAGTGAATCAGGCAAGAACATCGCCTCATCCAAAGCAATCTTGCACGGCGGTTAGCTAAAACAAACTATTTTGAGAAAAGGAGACAGAAAACAATGGAGCGTCAGAAGAAGGTTTTACAGTCCACTATCCACCTCGGCACCCACGGAGAGAATTACGGAACGTGGATGTCGCATCCCGTATTTTACATGATGGGCGGCTTTGCGCTTGCGGCATTGATCCTTGCCGTTTTGTCGTTTACGGTTTTCCACATTACCGCGCTTGGCATCGTATTTATAATTGCGCTGATAGTGCTAATGGCCTTTATCGGCTGGATGGAATGGATACGCAGGCAGTATGCTTTTGGCGGCGGCGGAATGATGGAGAAGGGGCATCAGACCATGCTCTCGCTATTGGACTATGACGGAAACGGAACGCTGCTGGAGGTTGGCTGCGGTTCCGGCCCGCTGAGCATTCGTGCCGCCCTGACATGGCCGCAGACAAAGGTAATCGGAATTGATTACTGGGGTACCATGTGGGATTACAGCAAGCAGTTGTGCGAGAAAAATGCCGCGTCTGAGGGCGTCGCTTCGCAGTGTACTTTCCAAAAGGGAGACGCCAACAAACTCGATTTTGCGGACGAAACCTTTGACGCCTTAATCAGCAATTATGTGTACCATAACGTTATGGGGTCAGATGTGCATGAGCTGATTTTGGAGAGCCTGCGTGTTTTGAAAAAGGGCGGTGTATTCGCCATCAACGATTGCATGAAACCAAAGATGTACGGCGATATGGAAGCCTTCGCCCAAAAGCTGAGGGACATGGGCTATCAGGAGGTGCGTCTTGTGAATATGTCGGAGCTTGTGTTCGGCTCGGAAAGCCGCGCTAATATGATGATGCTTGGCAATTCCCGTATGCTGGTGGGAAGAAAATAAGCAAGAGAAAGACAAGGTTTTTGTTCTTTACAGAGAATATGTTGTGGGGAGAATTACAGAGCCATGCATGAATACTATCAGAAAAATTACGCTAAATTAAAGAAGTCCATGAATGGAT
>JAJQHZ010000088.1 GCA_021199475.1 Lachnospiraceae bacterium | reverse complement strand
AAAGCAACAAAAAACCTTGAGTTTAAGCGAAAAAACGCTTGACAATATGAGGAGGGAGGAATGGTAATGAGATTTTGGCGGCGAAACTGGTATTACATCGGCGGTATCCTTTTTGTGCTGCTTGCGTTTGTGATGGGGCTGTGGGGATGCGACCACATGGAGAAGCTTCGGATTATCCTGATTTTCAGCTGGATGGGAATGCTCATGCATCAGTTTGAGGAATACGCGTTTCCCGGAGGGTTCCCCATGATTTCCAACATGGCAGGTCTGGGCGAGACGGAGCATCCGGAGCGTTATCCGCTGAATGCGAGACAAAGCTTTCTGAGCAATGTCATTTTCTGCTATCTGAGCTACCTCATTCCGATCTGTTTCCCGAATCTGATCTGGATGGGCGCGTGTCAGGTTCTGGCCGGGGTCTGGCAGTTTCCGGGGCATGGGATCGCCATGAATGTGCGGCTGGGGAGCAAGTACAATCCGGGTCTGGCGTCTACGGCATTTTTGCAGACCCCGGTGGCGATCTATTACATCTGGTATGTCTGCACGAATATGCCGGAAAAGGCCGGGCAGCTCTGGTGGGGCATCCCGGGATCAATTCTGATGCTGCTTCTGACCTTTATCGTTCCGATTCTGGTCATGAAGGATAAAGAATCACCGTATCCGTTCGAAGACCGGGAGCTGTACGGCTATGATAAAGAACACGTCATGGAGCTATGGGAGAAAAGAAAGGCCGAGAAAGCTGCAAAAACAGTGAAGGAGGGCAAATGATAATGGTAAAGAAGCTGGATAAATGGTGTGATATCAACTGGATAATTTTCATTTGCGCGACCGGTGTGGTCACTGCGGTACTGTCCGCGATTTTCTGGGACAGTATGCCGCTGGGGGCGCAGGGAGCCGTTTTTGTAGCGCTTATCATGCCGTTCCATGTTCTGGAAGAGTGGAAGTTCCCGGGCGGGCTGCACATTTTTTATAATGTCCTGCTGGGACCAAAGGAAAAGAGCAAACAGCAGCTGGACCGGTTTCCCATGAGCCGCCTGACGGATATGATTACAAACGTTGGCCTGCAGTGGATTCCGCTGATCTATCTTTTTCTGTGCACCTTTTTCACCGGATTGTCGAACGCGGCAGCCCTTTGCATGATGCTGCTGAGCTTTATCGAAGTTTGTGCGCACACTGGCGGCGGTATCCTCACGTATTTCTGGCTGCGGAAGGATGGAAAGAAAACCATCTATCACCCCGGATTTGCGACTTCCTGGATGATGTTCCTTCCGGCCGGCGTTTACGTCGCCTCTCATCTGGAAGCTGTGACCGGAAAAGACTGGCTCTGGGCGCTGCTTCTGTTTGTGATCATGATGATGATCTGTATCGTCCTGACAGAAACGCCGCTGAAAAAATGGGTCGCGAAACAGGAAAAAGGCGCGTTTGCGTTCGCGGATGCCAAGTATTATGAAAAGTATCCCTCGTTCTGGAAAAAATAAAGTAGTTCCATAAGCGGAGTACAGGCGGTCTTTGGATTTCGCCCCGAATAAATTGCATTTGCTCTATAAAATGACAGGCAGGAGGAAAAAGCATGGCAGATAAGAATATCATTTACTATTATTCCGGTTCCGGCAACAGCCTCTCCGTGGCAAAGCATGTCGGCAGGAAACTGGGAAACACGGACATTGTGTCGGTATATAAGCTGCGTGACAATGAAAAAGTTCCTGCAGAATACGCACGCGTCGGTATCGTGACTGCCACATGGTTCGTCCGCCCGCCGCGGATTGTGAGGGAGGTCTGCGAAAAGCTTATGCTCTCCCGGTCACAGAAGGTATTTATCATCGCTACCTGCGGCGGCTACGATGGCTATGTCTGTATTGACCTGAAAGCGATTCTGCAGCCCAAAACAGATTATCCGGTTCAGACGTTCATGCTGCCGATGCCGCCCAACCATATCGTAGGTTTTTCACCGATGCCGGACTGGATTGTCCGCATCTATCTGCGGCATGAGAAAAAAGCATCCGTGAGAATAGCGGAGAAGATAAAAACAGACCAGCCGACAAAGAACCGGAAAGGACTCAACCGCAGGGCACTTTCCTGGGCATCGAAAACCTTTAATGGCTGGCTGGGCGTCGACCGCGATTCGACAGAAGGCGGGTTTTACACAACGGATGCCTGTACAAAATGCGGTACCTGTGAGAAACTGTGTAAGAACGGAAACATCCTTCTGACGGATGACGGTGTGGTCTGGGGACATGACTGCCAGCAGTGCATGGCCTGCATCATGTGGTGTCCGAACCATGCCATCCGCCATCCAAACGTGCCGGAAAAACGCAAGCGCTACCAGAACCCGAATATCCGGCTGAAGGATATGACGCATTCCAGATTCCATGTGGGAGGAGATGGAAGTGAAATATAAGATCAATCCCCGGAATGGCGACAAACTATTCGTCTCTGGCTATGGTTGTATGCGGTTCTGCTGTTTTTTGTAAGAAAAAGAAAACCTGATGGAGCTGCGAAGATACTGAATAATTAAGTCCTGATACAGGAAACCACAACAAAAAGGAGGTCATTATGACATTACAGGAAGCAATGAGCGCACGACATAAAGTGAGCAAGTACACGGACAAGCCATTGTCGGCTGATGTTGTCCGGCAGTTGAATGCCAGGATTAAGGCTCAGAATCAGAAATATGGTCTGAATATGAAGCTTGTCACAGGAAGCAAGGATGCGATGCCTGGGATTATAGCGGCGTTGATGTCAAAAGGGGTCAAAAACTACATCATTCTGGCGGGTTCAGACACACCGGGGATTGACGAAAAACTGGGGTACAGCAGTGCCGATCTGATGCTTTACGCGCAAACACTCGGTCTGAATACCTGGTGGATTGGCGGAATGTTCAGCCGTAAGAACGCAAAAAAGAACGTAAATGCGGGAGACAACACGAAAATTATCGGAATTGTTGTGGTTGGCTACGGTGAAAATCAAGGCGTTCCGCACAAGTCTAAGGCGGCGTCGGACATATCGTCCTATGAAGGCACCGCTCCGAAATGGTTCAACGATGGCGTTAAGGCGGTTTTGTTGGCTCCGACGGCCATGAATAAACAGGCATTTACCATCCAAGGCAAGGGAAATAAGGTAAGCATGACCTGCGCGAATGGCTCCTATTCCGGCGCTGATCTGGGAATCGGCAAATATCATTTTGAACTCGGTGCCGGTAAGGACAATTTTGAGTGGATGTGACTTGGCGTATTCGCAATGGATGAAACTTCTGCCTGATGTCTGAATGAATACTATCATAAAAAATATAGATAACGCCCGTCGAAGAAATGAATCCCTCGGCGGGCGTCTTTCTTATCATTTTTCTGCTCCATGCTTTGCATGCCGTTCCCATGGCGTATTTTTTGCCGCCTCCAGATTTGTCTGGCGGCGGTTTTTCACATCCTTGCTCATAGGCTGGATCTCGCCTGCGCTCTTCAGGGCTGTCTTAGTAAGCAGCGGCCCTACCAGCTCGTAGATCAGGATGGCAAAGAGCGTGATGTTGCGGATCAGTTCGCCCTGCTCGCCGAGCTGCTGGGCAGTGACGCACATCCCCAGGGCAACGCCGGCCTGCGGCAGAAGCGTGATGCCGAGGTACTTGCAGATGGTATCGCTGCAGTGGGTTGCTTTGGCAGAGAGAAACGCGCCGATGTATTTACCGGCAGACCGGGTAAGGATGTAGACCAGACCGATCAGCACGATGATGCCGCTTGAAAAGACACTCAGCTCCAGCTGTGCGCCTGAGATGACGAAAAAGGCGGCGAAGAGCGGGTTGGTCCAGCTGTCTGTCTTGTCCATGATTTCATGGGAGAGCGGACAGAGGTTGCAGAAAATGGTGCCCAGCATCATGCATACCAGCAGAGAGGATAAACCATATCATTCATATTTCGTTTACGGCAAAGAAAGGGGAGACGGTGGCCTTTATCGGTGCAACCGGTTCCGGAAAATCAACGCTGGCCGGCCTTGTCGCAAGGCTTTACGATGCCACATCCGGAAAGGTCCTTGTAGATGGGAAGGAAGTATCCGGCTACAGCTTTGAGACCCTTTATAATAAGATCGGCTATATCCCGCAGAAGGCGACCCTGTTCGCTGATACGGTAGAAGGGAATATCTCCTTCGGCAAGAGTGCGCAGAAGGTGATGACAGACGATGTGGAGAGGGCACTGGATATCGCCCAGGCTTCTGACTTTGTCCATGCGATGGATGACGGCCTGCAGAGCCATATTTCCCAGAGCGGCTCCAACGTATCCGGCGGACAGAAACAGCGTCTTGCCATTGCGCGTACGATTGCGAGAAAGCCGGAAATCCTGATCTTTGATGATTCCTTCTCGGCACTGGACTATAAGACGGACCGCGTCCTGCGCCAGAGGATTAAGACCGACCTGAAAGGCACGACCTGCCTGATCGTGGCACAGAGGATCGGTACGATCCGCCATGCGGACCGCATCGTGGTGCTGGATAACGGCGCGGTACCGTCCTCGATTTCCGTTGGAAATCGGGACATAGCCTACATCCCGCATCTGAAAACCGATGCGGGATATGTAAAGGAGATGTGTCTATTATGGCAGAATCAAATACAATGAACCGATCAACACAAAGCGGCGCCCCGATGAGGCGCGGCCCGGGAGGCGGCGGTCCGATGGGCGGCATGGGCGGCGGAAAAGCAAAGGATATGAAGGGCGCCCTGTTAAGCCTTCTTTCCTACTGTAAAAGCCAGACGGGGATCATTGCCCTGGCACTGGTGCTGGCGGCGGCCGGTGCGGTCTTTACGATCATCGGGCCGGACCAGCTGTCCAGGCTGACGGATTATATCTATGAAGGGCTTTATGGAGGAGTTTCCTCTGAGGATATGGCTGAGGACATCCAGGAGCAGAGCATCCAAGGAGGCTGGAGAATGGAATTCCGCCGAAAGTCATGCAGGAACTGTTGGGACACACGTCAATTAAAATGACAATGGACATTTACAGCCATGTGCTTCCGGATACGAAAGCAAGCGAGATTCAGAAAATTGCGAATACGTTTTGAAACAGGTAACGGATGCAGGTGGTGTGAAAATGGTGTACGCCCTTCAGGAACTAGTCTCTTTTTGAGCGAGAAAACGGACCGATAAAATGCCGAAAAACCCAGTGTTTAAGCATAAGTGAAGACCCCGGTAGGGGAGCTACCGGGGTCTTCGAGGGGAGTATAAATAATTAATAAGGGGTTTGTAAAAAAAATTGTTTGAAGGGTAAATTCTTTTTACGAGGATGATTATAATATAGTTTCCAGAAAAATGCAATACATATTTTCAAAATTTCTTGGAATACTACGAGCGTAACAAAAAATAAGACCAGGAGGTATTAGCAATGGCTAAGAACACTACAGAAA
Source organism: Lachnospiraceae bacterium (assembly GCA_021199475.1). Lineage (GTDB taxonomy): Bacteria > Bacillota > Clostridia > Lachnospirales > Lachnospiraceae > Choladousia. The sequence goes on along the minus strand of JAJQHZ010000088.1, from coordinate 87 downwards.
ACACAACTTCGAACACGCAGGAGCAGAACAGCGCCGGCAGTTAAACACTTTGGAGAGGTTTGTACCTCTCTTTTTTGTTGTAAATAA
>JAJQHZ010000110.1 GCA_021199475.1 Lachnospiraceae bacterium | reverse complement strand
ACCAATTTTTTGCGCTTTTCAGAGTGGAATTTACTTTTTCACTTCAGCAATTTTTGTGATGCCAACATCTGACACGCTAAAACCTGTGACAGAATTCTGAATGTCCGAATCCTGAATGTCTGAATCCAGAATATCTGACTGATTTTAATTGCAGTACTTTAATTGCAATGCCCCTTGCAGTGTCCGCAATCTCCGCCGCACTGGAAGGATTTCCCGGCCTTTTTATCTTTTATCATGCTGCAAACGATCAGCGCCACGATCACCACGAGGATTCCTCCTACGATCCATGTACCCATATCCTATGCCTCCTTACTATAAGCAATCCGATACCAGCCAGATCTGAATTCTGCCTGCGTCATCTGTGAGTAAATTGCTCATTGTTTAATACCAATCGACTTCCATCGCCTCATAATAGCGAATCTCTTTTACTTCCGATATTGCTTCATGCATCCGGTACCGGATTCTATCAAGGATAACCGATACCGGATGATTCCAGATTATATGCAAATCCACGCAGGCTGTCAATACTGCGCCATTTTATGACTTAGTTCGTCGCTCTGGCAGCCGCGCCCACCTTCACTGCCTTCTTGTTTGGATCCGGACGAACCAGCATATAGATGAACAGGACGACAATTGCGATTGCCACGATAGTGAAGATACCGAAGCTGCATTCGCCGGTAGTCAGGCCGACCAGCTGGTATGCCACCAGGGAGACCAGATATGCGAAGCCGCACTGATAGCCAATCGCGAACCAGAACCATTTGATGTTGTTCATCTCACGCTTGATGGCGCCCATCGCTGCGAAGCACGGTGCGCACAGCAGGTTAAACAGCAGGAAGGAAAGGCCGGCAGCCACGGAGGAGCCGCCTGAGACAAACGCCGCCTGCATATTCTGCCATACGGTGCCGTCGCCGTTCGCGTAGAGGATGCCCATCGTTCCTACGATGTTCTCCTTCGCCACCAGACCGGTGATAGAGGCCACCGCTGCCTGCCAGTTGCCCCAACCCTGCGGAATGAAAATCCAGGCAATCGCGCCGCCGATGGCCGCCAGAATGCTGTGGTCGATCTCATCCTCCGCCAGCATACGGAAGCCGTCCTCCGCAAATCCAAAATAAGTCGTAAACCAGATTACAATGGTGGAAAGCAGGATGATGGTTCCGGCTTTCTTGATGAAGGACCAGCCGCGTTCCCACATGCTGCGGAGCACTGCGCTGACCTTCGGCCAGTGGTAAGCCGGCAGCTCCATGACGAACGGAGCCGGATCACCGGCGAACATTTTGGTTTTCTTCAGAATAATACCAGAGCAGATGACTGCCGCCACACCGATGAAGTAGGCCGCGGTCGCGATCAGCGGATTGCCGCCAAGGAGCGCGCCCGCTACCATCGCGATGAACGGAACCTTCGCGCCGCAGGGGATAAAGGTCGTCGTCATAATCGTCATGCGGCGGTCTTTCTCGTTCTCAATCGTCCGGCTCGCCATGACGCCCGGTACGCCACAGCCCATGCTGACGAGCATCGGGATAAAGGACTTTCCGGAGAGACCGAATCTGCGGAAGATCCGGTCCAGGATGAACGCGATACGCGCCATGTAGCCGCAGTACTCAAGGAATGCCAGCAGGATAAACAGCACCAGCATCTGCGGAACAAAGCCGAGCACCGCGCCGATACCGGCCACAATACCATCCAGCACCAGACCGGAGAGCCAGTCTGCACAGTTCAGCGCATTCAGTGCGCTCTCGAAAAGCATCGGGATACTCGGAATGTAAACACCGTAATCTCCCATTTCCGGAGCCGTGTACTCATAAGCCGCCAGCACCTCTGCCGCCGCGGTCAGATCCTCATAGGTCGACTCCACGTCCAGGGTTTCCAGGGTTTCTTCATCTTCTACGGTATATTCTGCTACCGCATCTTCCTCAAACAGGGCGATCAGCTCCGTCACCGCATCGGCCGCAGCTGCTGCATCGTACTCTTCCGATTCTTCATCCAGCGCTTCCGCAATGGCATCGACATCCATGCCCTGCTCCGCCGCGTAATCGATAAATCCGGTCACAACTTCTGCTGCGCCCGCGTACTCTTCATCTGCTTCCGACCACTCTGCCGTTCCCATGCCGAAGAGATGGAAGCCGTCGCCAAAGAGGTTATCATTTGTCCAGTCCGTCGCCGCCGCGCCGATGGTCGACATGGCGATATAGTAAACAAGAAACATGACAAGCGCGAAAATCGGCAGCGCCAGAATCCGGTTCGTCACGATCCGGTCAATCTTATCCGAGGTCGTCAGCTTTTCCTTCGCCGCGACTTTTTTCACGCAGGAATCAATGATGGACGAAATATACGCATAGCGCTCGCTGGTGATGATGCTCTCAGTATCGTCGTCAAACGCGGCCTCCAGTTCCTTAATTTCTTCGGAGACGTTCGGCGCACTCTTCATCTGCTCTGCGATCTTTTCATCCTTCTCCAGCAGCTTGATTGCAAAGAACCGCTTCTGCGCGTCCGGAACGCTGCTGCCAAGCTTCTCTTCTACCTTCTCAATCGCGTTCTCCAGCTCATCCGCAAACTTATGTACCCGATTCACGGCTTTTTTCGACTGCTCCGCCGCGACCGCTTTCTTCGAGAGCTCATCAATACCCGTGCCCTTCATGGCAGAAATCTCTACCACATCACAGCCAAGGCTCTTCGAGAGCGCCTTCGTGTTAATCTTATCGCCGTTCTTCTGCACCAGATCCATCATGTTGATCGCAAGGACCACCGGGATCCCCAGCTCGATGACCTGCGTGGTCAGGTAAAGATTTCGCTCAATGTTCGTGCCGTCGATGATATTAATGATCGCGTCCGGGTGCTCATTGATGATGAAATTTCTCGCCACGACCTCCTCCAGCGTATAGGGGGAAAGGGAATAAATTCCCGGAAGATCCATGATCTCAACATCCTTCTGGCCTTTCAGCTTTCCGCCCTTTTTCTCAACAGTCACGCCCGGCCAGTTGCCAACGTACTGATTCGAACCGGTCAGGGCATTGAACAGGGTGGTCTTACCACAGTTCGGGTTGCCGGCAAGTGCAATCTTAATCGCCATTTTCTTCTCCTTCTTTCTGATAATCGCCAATCAAGCGTTCGCATCACATTTTTATATGTGACTTGATAGTAATTGGATTTTGCTGTCATCAATCATCCTATTCTGATTGTCGTTACTGTTATCCGTCCTGTCATCCAGACAGTGGTTATATATCTCTGATACTTGTTTTTCTTATATTTATTTTGTTTTGCTCTTCTTATTTTTGTTTTAATGTTCTTATTTTTGTTTTAATATCCTTATTCCCGTTCTGCTTTACTGATATTTGTATGTTTGGACTAACTCAGGGATAAAATATAAGAATCTCCTCAGGAAACCTGAATCATCTCGGCGTCTTCCTTGCGAAGCGAAAGCTCATAGCCTCTGACCGTCACCTCGACCGGATCCCCGAGCGGCGCAACCTTGCGCACAAAAATCTCCACACCTTTTGTAATTCCCATGTCCATAATCCGTCTTTTCACCGGGCCGTCTCCGGTGAGCTTCTCCACCTTGACGGTCGCACCAACCGCCGCATCCTTCAATGTTTTCATAATATCCTCCATTCTTACTGAGCCAGAGCACCTTTCCTGCAAGAGCAGGAAGCACTGCGTTATAAAAACTCCTCTCACAGGGCGCCTTTATACTAAAATATGATTCGCCATCTCTTTTCCGATTGCAACGCGAGAGTCTTTGATGTTTACGATCAGATTCCCGCTGGCCTCTGAAATAATAGTAACCACACTGCCCACGACAAACCCAAGCTTTTCGAGAAACAGTCTGGTCTCTTCCTTTCCGCCAATTCTCTTAATCGTGTTTTCTTCCCCTCTGCTTGCCATAGAAAGCGGCATACAATCCTCTCCTTTCAAACGGGTATCTCTAAGCGAACCCATTTTTTATACGAACAACTTTTGTTCGAAAATTCTATTCGTGGTTAGTCTACTCTAACATTTTGCCCACGTCAAGCGTATTTTTTAACTTTTCGCAAACGGATTTGCCATTCATACGCGCGCGCACTATTTCATCAGTGCGCGCACTTGCAAAGAATGTATTACAATTCGTGCTCGCAGGAAACACTGATAATGGTGTCTTTTTCGTAATAGGAATCGGTTCCTGCATAAATCGTCACCTCGCAGCTGCTGCCGTAGGAAGGTGAATTGTAGGTATAATAATGGTAATCTCCGCTTTCTGTGTACTCATACTCCATACTGTTTTCTTCCAGGATGGCAAGGAACTCTTCTTCGGTAATGCCAATGCGCACACCGCCCGGCAGCGCGCCGTCCATATCCAGCGTATATCCGCCCGTCGCAAGCTCCTCCAGCCAGCAGTTCTCCGGCGTGGTCGCGTAATCCTCATCATTTGTGACAATTGCGGAAAAAGACTGGTTATTCTTTCGCAGGGTCACCCAGCCAAAATACTGCGCGACAATCACTGAATCGCTGTCATCCGCATCGATCTCCCAGCCATCCTCAAGCAGCACACTCACTGGGACAGGGAGCTCATAGCAATCCCCGTCGATCTCGATCTCATAAGCAGAGAGATCGGAACTCAGCGATTCTGGCTTTGTGTACGCCAGGACGCTCTGCGGGGTCTCCGTACTCATCTCTCCCTCATCAAAACCCTCCGGCTCGACGAAATTTTCCATCCGGATGTCCTCCAGCACACCGCTCTCCAGAAAAACCTGCAGTTCGATCTCCTGATTGTAGTCCTCCTCATAGGTATACTGCGTGTACTGTGTCCCTTCATAGGTATCTGTCGGAGTGCCGTATGCTGCCTCAATGTCCTCCAGCGTCGACTCGCCCAGGACAATGCCGCAGGGAAGCTCCACGGTTTCCTCCAGATCGCTCCAGTAATAATCATCAATTGAAATCCCGGCCACAATACATTCCTCGATAGGCATCGTGTTGATACCGAGATTCAGCACATATGCGGTAACCATCATGTCGTCCTTTTGGAAGCTGTAAAAGCTATAGCTGTAAGGCTCCAGGGTATCCTCCGTCTCATCCTGCAGGCTCCAGCCATATGAGACAAACTCCTCATACATCATCGGCAGGGCATATACCTCCCCGGCAATCGTAATCTGGTAGTCCGTCCAGGATGCGCCTTCGGTGCCGGATTCTGCCCCGGCATCGATCTCTGGCTCTTCTTCTGCCATCGTCTCCGCAGCTGATTCTGTCTCTTCTCCCCCGGAAGCCTCCGCTGTCAGCTCCGTCTCTTCGCCGGCCATGACCTCCGCCGCAGGCACAGCGGCTCCGCCTAAAAATAGTACTGCACCCAACAGCAAAAGCAAACTTTTCTTTTTCATATTCCTTTCCTCTCCCTTAGATATTTATCATAATCGATTATCAGCACAGCTGCTTTTATTGTAAAGCAATTACCGGTTGTTGTAAAGAAAAAAATGTCGGTTTCGCAGGATGGCATCAAACGTTACTATTCACGGGGTGGGGGATGAAGAAAGACTGAAATTTTGACTTTTCGTA
>JAJQHZ010000079.1:13686-35364 GCA_021199475.1 Lachnospiraceae bacterium | reverse complement strand
ATCTCCACCAATTTTTTGCGCTTTTCAGAGTGGAATTTACTTTTTCACTTCAGCCGTATCTGTCCTCATAAGAATGGACGCATAGAAGATTCCGTTTTCCCAGCGATAATCGGCCTGCCCGTGATGCTTCTGTGCAATCGCGCGGACGGATGCGGTGCCCAGACCGTAGCCTTCGTGGCGCGAAGAGAGAAAACGCCCATATTTGGCAGCAGGCTCCCTGACGGCGGTGTTGTCAACGGTGAGGAGGAGTCTCTGATGATCCAGCTTTGCCAGCACACGGATGAATGGGGCGGTTTCCGTGTCATCCCGGCAGGCGAGCAGCGCGTTTTCCAGCAGATTGCCGATCATGGAACAGAATTCCGGCTCACTGACCGGCAGGCGCTCCGGAAGCTCCAGCTTTGCAGTAAAATCAATGCCGGAGTGCTCTGCTTCATCGAAATAATAGCTGATAATGGTATTGACCGCATAGTTTTTGCACCAGGAGCGGCTGGTGTCCGGCGGGAGACTTTGCTGATAATTCTCCACATATTCTTTCAACATATCCTCATTGCCTGTGGAGAGATAGCTGTTGATGACGCGCAAATGCTGTCCGAGATCGTGGCGGGCCTGCCGCGTCTCCTCCATATGGCGGGCAAGCTGGTTGTACTGGGTGCGCTGCAGGGCGAGAAGATTTTCCTGCTGGACGGCCTGCTCTGCGAGCGCCGCGTCCTGGCGGATGATATCCAGCGACTGGAGCAGAATGCCGTACACGCCGAACATGGTCACCAGCAAAAGCACACGCCCAATAAAAAAACGCAGCTGGCGCACGCTATCGGGCGAAAGATCCGATGTATACATTAATACGATGAGGGTAGAAAAAGCCGGCAGAATCCAGATGACGCGCCACAGAGAGGGCGCCTCGGTCTCCAGAATCGTATCATGGAACCGCTTCAGGAACACAATCATGAAAGGCATGGATACGCCCAGAACGATCAGGTTCAGAAGAAAGCTCCGGAGCGAATCAAACGCCAGATCCGGACGGTAGAAGAGCCGTGCCTCGATGAAAAAAGAGACACCGCGCACAACAATGATATAGTCAAACAGAAGGATATAAAGAAAAAGCTGTTTCCAGTTGCTTTCATCGATGCTGCACAGAAAAATAAGCATACAAATTGCAGCGAACAGATATTCCAGCAGACGTGTGCCGCCGATCTCGTGAACAATCATCCAGGCATAAAGGGAAGAGTGGAGCAGCTGCGTACTGCAGATGACCAGAAGAATCGTCCAGAGCGGGCAGCGAAGCTGCCGCCGAAACGGATAATAGGCCAGCAGACGGTAGGGCAGCGTCGTGAACGTTTCATATAAAAAACTGATAAGAAAAGCAGTATTTAACATCCCTGTCCCTCGTTTCGCAATACCATGAACTGATAGTTGTGCCAGGCAGTAATTGTCTCTTTTATTTTTCTCCTGCTGCAGAACAGCTTTTGCCCGCCCGTCAGGCGGATTTCGCCGTTCTCAAGCACTTCACTGACGAAAGAAAAATTGACAGCAAGCCCTCTGCTGCACTCGAAAAAACGCCCGGACTTCGGGATCTGCTGTACAATTTCCATATAGCTCTGTCTGGTTTTGATCTCGCCGTCGGTTGTATGGAGCAGAAGTCCGTTGCGGATGGATTCGGTGTAAATAATATGATCCAGTAAAACAAGGCGGCTGCTTGCCTGTCCGTCCTCATCGACCGTGCGGACGTTCAGCGTGACAGGAGCTGCGAGTACGCCCCGAAGCCGCTTCATGCACCAGCCGAGCGCCTTTGCCTGTACCGGCTTTACCAGAAAATCCATGGCGTGGACGCCGTAGCTTTCCAGCGCAAAGCCGCTCTCCGTGGTCGTAAAAATAATCGGTATGTATTCGTCAAGCTCACGGATCTTCCAGGCGGTGTCGATTCCCGTCATCCCGCCGCCGAGCATGATATCAAGAAAGACGGCACTGCAGAATCCGCGCCGGAAATCCGTCAAAAAGGTCTCCCCGCTGCCGTATATGGATAAATCTGCCGTCTCACCGTGGGCGGCGAGCTCCTCGCGCAGAAGCCCGGACAGATTTTCCTGATCGGTTTTCAAATCCTCTACAATGGCAAAATGCATGGATATGTCCCTTTCCCGTTCTCATCTGATGAGAACTAATTATAACACTTTATCTGAATAAAGTCATTTCCTTTTTTGGAAAAATTGGCTGTTTTCTCCCCTGCCTGATTTCAAATTCCGGCTTTTTTCCGCTCCGATGCCGTCCCGGATATCAATTCCGGAGGGCAATTCAAAATAATGGAATACTTTGGAGTCTTTTGCAATAAAAATAAGTGATACGAGGAACCGTTTCCTGGTGAGTGGAAGTGTTAGGGGGGAGGCAAAATCAGAATGGGAAAGAGAAGACGCATGGATACACGAAAAAAACAGGCGCTGTCATCCGGGCTGCCATGGAAGCCTGCTCTGGCCGCAGCCATGGTATCGCTGGCGGTATTTGCCATATCCGGCTGTGAAAAAACAAAAGAGGGAGAGCCATCTGAGGTCGATTTTGCTGTGGTGACCCCGGAGGACATTCCGCAGGAGCTTCTCACTATTATCGAAGAAAATAAGGAAAAAGAGATGCGGCTGACCTGGACGGACGGGGAGGAGATGTATCTGATCCGCGGGGATGGAAAACAGGCGACCGGCGGTTACAGCATTGGGATAGCGGAATGTACGGAGGATGAGGATTGTCTGTGGTTTGACACCAGGCTGATCGGTCCGCAGGACGAGGAAGCTCTCTCAAAGGAGCCTTCGTGGCCGTACCTGGTCGTGAAGATCGCGGCGACACAAAAGGAGGTCATAATTGAATGAGTGGTTTATCAGTTCCGGCTGCGGTTCATCCGGGCCAGTGAAGGAAAGGAAGGCGGATTATGGATTTAGTGATAAAGAAGATCCCTATGTGCAGACAGACACAGGCAGTCAGAACACAGATCACACTGGATGAGGATTTCAACGTGCCGGATGTGCGCCCGGATGTGGGGGCAATCATTCAGACCAGAGAAAAGGTAACGATGGAGCATACGAGGGCCGCAGCCGGGAAAGTGTATGTGGACGGGTATCTGGAAGTGGGTATCCTGTACATGGATGATACGACGGAGCGGCAGATCCATCGTCTGGATACCAGAATCCCGTTTGAGGAAGAAATTCCGATGGAAGCTCTGGAGGAGGAGACGGAGCCTGCCGGTTCCGGTCATGTGACCGTGCATGTCCGACACGAGACAGAGGACCTGAGCGTGACACTGATTAATTCCAGAAAGCTGGCCATCCGCGCGCTGATCAGCATCGAAGGTTCTGCGGAGGAAACCTGCGAGCTTTCGGCTGCGGTGGAGATTCAGACCGGGCAGGCTGCTCCCGAATGGAGCGCGAAGCCCTGCGCATCAAAGAACGCCGCGGGTCCTGTGCGAAACGGGGGACCGGGGCCCATGCTGTGTGAGAAAAAGGAGAAGCTGGAATATCTGCAGCTGGAGGCGCAGAAGAAGGATATCCTGCGTCTGAAGGAGGAGGTACAGCTGGCTCCTAACAAGCCAAATATACGAGAAATTTTATGGGAGGATGTGCAGCTGCGCGGCTGCCGGACGCAGCTCTCCGGGGGGAAGCTTGCCGTGCGGGGCAGCCTGTTTGTATTTGTTTTGTACCGCGCGGAGGATGAGAATCAGAGCCTGCAATGGATGGAGCAGACCATTCCGGTGGAGGGAGAGCTGACACCGCTTCCGGCCGATTGGTCTTCTGCGGAGGCGGACGATGCCTGCCTTGTGCCGGATGTGGAGGTGACGCTTTCCAAGTCAGATCTGACCGTGAAGGAGGATCTGGATGGCGAATTGCGCACGCTGCACCTGGAGGGCATGCTGGAATTGAATATTAACATATACCGGACGGACACGGTTGAAATTCTTTCGGATGCCTTTTCACCGGATCAGGAGCTGGAGCTGGTCTCCGGCGAGGAGACCTACGAGACCCTCGTTGTGCGCAACGAGTCAAAATGCAGGGCGCAGGGGAAGATCCGGATCCAGAGCGCGAAGCCGCGCATTCTGCAGATCTGCCACAGCAGGGGAAGTGTGAAAATTGACAAGACGGAGCCGGTCGGCGCACATGAACTCCGGATTGAGGGAGCACTGCCGGTGTCGCTCCTTTATATTTCTTCCGATGATTCCCGGCCCTTTGCCGTGCTGGACGGAATCATCCCATTTTCTCATGTGGCCGAGGCACAGGGGATGGATGCAGACTGCCGGTATACGCTGCGGGCGGCACTCGATCAGCTGTCCGCCACGATGTCGGACGGGGAGGAAATCGAGGTTCGCGCCTCCATCGCACTGGACCTGTTTGCGGTCCGCCCCGGAAAGCAGCGGTGCATTCACGAAATTCATGAAAAGGAATATGCCCCTGGGCAGCTGGAGGCAGTGCCTGGCATGACTGGATACCTTGTGCAGGAGGGGGAGACGCTGTGGGATATCGCAAAGCAGTACGTTCAGACGCCGCAGCAGATTATGGAAATGAACGGGCTTTCCTCGGACCAGGTGCGGAAGGGCGACTGCCTGATTCTGATGAAACGGGTGTGCCCGGGGAGCGTTTGAATCGTATTATAGGGAACGATAAATTATTTTTGTCGTTTCCTATAGATCCGAGTATTGACAAGTTTTTGCACACCAGTTAGAATATTGGATATTGTATACAAAAGATGGCAAGGCTGTGTATACGGCAAGGCGATTGGGATGGAGTGCGGAGTATGCGGGAACAAAGGCTGAAAGCAAGAGCGAAAATCAATCTGGGGCTGGATGTGCTTGGCAGACGGCCGGACGGGTATCATGACCTGCGGATGGTGATGCAGACGGTGAATCTCTGCGATGAGATTACGCTGCGGGCGGACGACAATCTGGAAAAAGCCCCGGGAAAAAGCCGGTCTGGCGCGGTTCGGGCAGAGGCGGCTGGTCCGGAAGCGGCGGGATCGGATATGGGCCGGGCGAAGGCGGCAGGGATTGAACCGGACATCCGGATAACCGTCGGCGGCGACACTGCCGGGGGGCTTGTTCCGGCGGATTCCGGCAATCTCGCTTACCGGGCGGCGCAGCTTCTGATGGAGGAGTACGGGATTTCACAGAAGCTGGAGATTTTTCTGGAAAAGCGGATTCCGGTGGCGGCCGGCCTGGCGGGCGGCAGTTCTGACGCGGCGGCGGTGATGGTCGGGGTGAATGAGCTGTTTGAACTGAAGCTGACGACGCAGGAGCTGATGGAGCGGGGCGTGCGGATCGGAGCGGATGTCCCCTACTGCATTTTGCGCGGGACTGCGCTTGCGGAAGGCATCGGCGAGCGGCTGACACGCCTGCCGGATGCCCCCGGGGCCTGGGTGGTTCTTGCGAAGCCGCCGGTCCAGGTGTCCACGAAGTTTGTGTATTCGAATCTGAAGCTGGATGAGCGGGCGGCGGCCGGTCCGGCCGATTCCCGGAGGCAGAGAGACGGCACATTTGGACATCCGGATATTGATGCGCAGGTGCAGGCCATCCGGGACGGCGATCTTTATCGGATGGCAGCTCTTATGGGAAATGTGCTGGAGACGGTGACGATCCCCGCGTTTCCGGTCATCCGGGAGATTCAGGAGCAGATGTGCGCGTTCGGCGCGGTAAATGCCATGATGAGCGGGAGCGGACCGACGGTGTTCGGGCTGTTTGACGACAGAGAAACGGCAGAGCGGGCATGTGCCGGGCTCAAAAGCGGCAGTCTGGCGGCAGAGGTCTTTCTGACAACCTTTTTTTGCCCTGCATAAGTCAAAGACCCTGATGCAAGCACGGCTGCCTGGCTCGCTGCTTCGCGGGAATAAATGCACCGGATGGCCGCTGAAGCGTTCCTGCAGCGGCAATAAACAGGAGAACCTACATGATTGATACATTAAAACTGGAAGTGAATGAATACCTGCCACTGCGGGACGTCGTGTTTCAGACACTCCGGCAGGCGATTCTGCGGGGCGAGATCTGTCCGGGAGAGCGTCTGAAGGAGATTCAGCTGGCGCAAAAGCTGGGCGTTTCCCGGACGCCGGTCCGGGAAGCCATCCGGATGCTGGAGCTCGAAGGGCTGGTGACGACAATCCCGCGTAGGGGTGCGGTGGTGGCGGATATTACGGTCTCGGATCTGGAGGATGTGCTGGAGGTACGTCTGGCACTGGAGGAGCTGGCTGTTCAGATTGTATGCAAAAAGCTCACACAGGAGCAGCTTGCCCAGCTGAAGAGCCTGGCCGCCAGGTTTTGCGAGACACTGAATGAAGGCGATGTGGTGAAATGCGCGGAGGCGGATATGAAATTCCACGATGCGATCTACAACGCGACCGGAAATAAGCGTCTCATCCAGATTCTGAACAACCTTCGGGAACAGATGTACCGCTACCGCATGGAATACCTGAAGGACAGGGATTCCCATCAGATCCTGGTTCAGGAGCACGCGGAAATTCTCGAAGCGCTTGAACAGGCGGATGAGAGACGGGCGCTTGACGCGACAAGCCGCCATATTGCGAGGCAGAAGGAGCACATTCTGGCAGAGCTGGGCAAGAAGGGCTGAGTCTGCCGGAGGGCGTTTGTCAGAAAGCGTTTCGATAGATGGAGAGCCGCTCCATGCAGAATCGCCTTGCGGAGATGGAGCGGCCTGCGTCCTACATCGTCGAAGCCGATGCGGGACAGGATAAAGAGTTTTTACAGGAAGAGTGAGGAAGGTTATGAAAAAAATACTGGATTTGATCAGTCAGGAGGCATCGGCCGCATTTGAAGCATGCGGTTATGACGGTTCCTATGGGAAGACGGGCATTTCAAACCGCCCGGATTTGTGTGAATATCAATGCAACGGGGCGATGGCGGCAAAGAAGAAATATCAGAAAGCGCCGATCGAGATTGCGAACGAGGTGGTAGAAAAGCTGGCGGACAACCCCATGTTTGAGAGGGCGGAAGCGGTGAATCCCGGATTTATCAACCTGCGCCTGTCCGGAAGCTATCTCGCGGGCTATCTGGATGAGATGGCCGCGGATGCGGACCTGTCGTTCCCAAAAGCCGAACAGCAAAAGACCATTATTATCGATTATGGCGGAGCGAATGTCGCGAAGCCGCTGCACGTCGGCCATCTGCGCTCCGCTATCATTGGCGAGAGTGTGAAGCGGATCTGCCGCTTTGCCGGACATAAGGTAATTGGCGATGTGCATCTGGGCGATTGGGGGCTGCAGATGGGCCTGATCATCACAGAAGTGCGTCATCGTTCGCCGCAGCTACCGTATTTTGATCCGGATTTTGAGGGCGAGTATCCCAAAGAAGCGCCGTTTACCATCTCGGAGCTGGAGGAAATCTATCCGACGGCGAGTGCGAAATCCAAAGAGGATGAAGCCTACAAAAACGAGGCACTCGAGGCGACTGCGATGCTGCAGGATGGCGACCGCGGCTGCCGGGCGCTCTGGCAGCACATTTTGAATGTCTCCATCGCGGACCTGAAAAAGAATTATTCGAACCTGAATGTGGAGTTTGACCTCTGGAAAAAAGAGTCCGACGCACAGCCCTATATCCCGGATATGGTGGATTATATGAAGCGGGAGGGATATGCCTATCAGGATCAGGGTGCGCTGATCGTTGATATCAAGGAAGACACCGACACGAAAGAGGTTCCGCCCTGCATGATTTTAAAGACAGACGGAGCGGCGCTCTATACGACGACCGATCTGGCGACCATCATCGACCGCGTGGAAACCTATGACCCGGACGAGATTATTTACGTGGTGGACAAGCGCCAGGAGATGCATTTTACGCAGGTATTCCGCTGTGCGCGCAAGACAAAGCTGGTCAAAGAGGACATGGATCTGAAGTTCCTCGGCTTTGGCACGATGAACGGAAAGGACGGGAAGCCGTTCAAGACCCGCGAGGGAGGTGTGATGCGTCTGGAAAACCTCATCGCCGAGATTGAGGAAGAGATGTACAAAAAAATCATGGAGAACCATGAGGCGGATCCGGAGGAAGCCCGCCGGACCGCGAAGCTGGTCGGCCTTTCCGCGATCAAATATGGCGATCTGTCGAATCAGGCCTCCAAGGATTATGTGTTTGACGTGGACAAGTTCACGTCATTTGAGGGCAATACCGGACCGTACATTCTGTACACGATCGTGCGGATCAAGTCGATTCTGAACAAGTACCTTGAGCGGACCGGACTGGCGCGTGAACATCTGCCGTCCTCCATCCTCCCCCCGGCGAATGAGAGCGAGAAGGCCCTGATGCTGGAGCTTGTAAAATTCAACAGCGTGATGGAGCAGGCAGCGGAGGAGCTTGCCCCGCACAAGATCTGTTCGTTTATTTATGATCTTTCCAACGCGCTCAATCGCTTCTATCATGAGACGAAGATCCTCGCGCAGGAGGACAAAGCGCAGCAGGCGGGCTGGATCGCGCTGCTTGAGCTGACCAGGCGCGTGCTGGAGACGAGCATTGATATCCTTGGGTTTGAGGCGCCGGAGCGGATGTAAAAAGAGAATGATTGCATTTTGCCGCCCTCTGATATCTGCTGTTTCGCTGGAACGTGTTTTGTTCAGACAATGACGAAGCGGGGGATGCAATTGTAACGAATTGCAACAAAAAGGGTTTGTATTTTTTCTTACCCTGTGCTAGAATGAGGATTGCTGGAACAAAGGGGCTTCGAGTGATGAATTCCCTTTGTTCTTTTTTGTAATCGTTCAGAACAGCCTCAGACATATGACGCGATCTGCATGCAGTCGGTCTGTGGTGTGCTGTTTGGAACTGTGGCAGAATTAGCAGATTAAGGAGGAAATCGATGATGAAAAGAACGGGAAAGCTTGCGGTCAGTATGCTGTGCGCGGCGGCGATGGTGTGCTCGATGAGCAGTGCGGCGCTTGCGGAGGAAGAGACGACGACACTTCGGGTGGCGATGGAGTGCGGCTACGCGCCCTACAACTGGACCCAGGCGACGGATGAGAATGGCGCGGTTCCGATTAAGGACAGCACCGAGTATGCGTATGGCTATGATGTCATGATGGCGAAGCATATCTGTGAAGAGCTGGGCTGGGATCTGGAGATTGTGAAGCTGGACTGGGATTCTCTGGTACCGGCGGTGGTTTCCGGAACCGTTGACTGCGTGATCGCAGGACAGTCCATCACCTCGGAGCGGCTTGAGGTGGTTGACTTTTCGGAGCCGTATTATTACGCCTCCATTGTTACGCTGACCACGGAGGACAGTGCGTATGCGTCTGCCGAAGGCGTGGCGGATCTGGCGGGAGCAACCTGCACGTCTCAGATCAATACGGTCTGGTATGACACCTGCCTGCCGCAGATTGAGGACGCAAACATTTTATCCGCACAGGAGTCTGCTCCGGCGATGCTGGTTGCGCTGGAATCGGGCAAGTGCGATATCGTTGTGACCGATATGCCGACTGCGATGGCGGCCTGCGTGGCTTACTCAGATTTTGTGCTGCTCGATTTTACGGAAACAGATGATGATTTTGAGGTTTCCGATGAAGAAATCAACATTGGCATCTCGATCCAGAAGGGAAACACGGAGCTTCTCGACGCGATCAACGGGGTGCTCTCTGAGATGACGGTCGATGATTACGAAGAGATGATGAACGAAGCCATCTCCGTGCAGCCGCTCTCAGACGCAGAGGAAGAGACGGAGTAACGTACTATTAAAGAAAAATCGAGGGAGAGCAATGCCACAGGATTATTGGGGCAGGATTGTCTATATCCTGCAGACGCGCGGGATGTCCTATCTGGACGGCGCGAAAAATACAATGATCATCGCGGTCATCAGTACGCTGATCGGATGTATCATCGGATTTGCGGTCGGGATTGTACAGACCATCCCGGTCAGCAAAAAGGACAATATTGTGAAGCGGGCACTGCTGTTCGTGGTGCGTCTGATTCTGAACATTTATGTCGAGGTGTTTCGGGGAACGCCCATGATGGCGCAGGCCATGTTCATCTATTTTGGATCGGCCGCTGTCTTTAACATCAATATGTCGATGTGGTTTGCCGCGTTTTTTATCGTGTCCATCAATACCGGCGCGTATATGGCGGAGACCGTGCGCGGCGGAATTCTCTCAATTGATCCCGGGCAGACCGAGGGCGCGAAGGCAATCGGCATGACGCATGTGCAGACGATGCTTCATGTCATTCTGCCGCAGGCGCTGCGCAACATCATGCCCCAGATTGGCAACAATCTGATTATCAACATCAAGGATACCTGCGTGCTCTCGGTCATCGGCATCGTGGAATTGTTCTACGCGACCAAGAGCGTGGCGGGTGCGCTGTATACTTATTTTGAGGCGTTCACCATCGCGATGGTCATGTATTTTGTGCTGACCTTCGCGTGCTCCCGTCTGCTGCGGCTCTGGGAGAAAAAGCTGGACGGCGCGGACAATTACGATCTGGCGACGACGGACACCCTGGCTCATACCAGCGGCCTGTACAATTATCCGGGAGAAGCATCCGCAGAGTCGGCTGCTGCGGCTGAGACAGAAGTATTATCTGGTAATGCGGAGCAAAGCGCACAATCCGGCACCGCGCACAGCAGCTCCCTGTCGGGAACGGATGCGAATCAAGCCGGTGGCCGGAAAGCTGATGCGGCTTTCGGGTTCGGGCAGGAGCCGACCAAAAGGGCGCAGGAGGAATCGGCAGCTGCGTCCGATACCAATAAGCATGATCCGATGCAGAATTCCGGCGATTTGGACGGGCAGGAGCTGATCCGCATCCGGCATCTTGGCAAAGCATTTGGAAAAAATGAAGTTCTGCGCGACATTGATTTTTCAGTATCGGCCGGCGACGTGACCTGCATCATCGGAGCGTCCGGCTCCGGGAAATCGACGCTTCTGCGCTGCATCAACCTTCTTGAGACGCCGACCAGCGGAGAAATCCTCTACCACGGCACCGATATCGCGGGTCCAAAGACAAATGCGGCCGCCTATCGCGCCAGGGTGGGGATGGTATTTCAGAATTTCAACCTGTTCAGCAATATGACCGTCCTTGAGAACTGCATGGTCGGCCAGACGAAGGTGCTGAAGAAGGATAAGGCAGCGGCGCGGGAGAGCGCGCTGTTTTATCTGGAAAAGGTTGGAATGGGGCCATACATCAATGCGAAGCCCCGCCAGCTCTCCGGCGGCCAGAAGCAGCGTGTCGCCATTGCGCGGGCACTGGCGATGGAACCGGAGCTGCTGCTGTTTGACGAGCCGACCTCCGCGCTCGACCCGCAGATGGTCGGCGAGGTGCTGGATGTGATGAAGCGGCTCGTGCAGGAAGGACTGACGATGATTATTGTGACGCATGAGATGGCATTCGCGCGGGATGTCTCGAACCATGTCGTCTATATGGCGGACGGCATCATTGAGGAGGAGGGGACGCCCGCACAGATCTTTGGCAGCCCGAAGAATCCGAAGACGATCGAGTTCCTCAGCCGCTTCCGAAGAGGGTAATGATGCGTGAAGCGCAGGCTATAAAAATCCCGACGCGGCGAATCCGGATGGTTCGCCAGAGAAACATCATTTTAATAATTGCGGAAAAAGACCTGATGTGTTATGATACACGCCAGGTCTTTTTACAGGAGAAGGAATATGCTGGATATTTTACTGGACAGTCTGATCGACTGCGCGAAGCTGCTGCCATTTTTGTTTTTATCTTATCTGGCGGTGGAATATATGGAACACCGGATGAGTGACCGGAGCAGGGAATGGATTTACCGCGCCGGAAAAGCAGGACCGCTGATCGGGGCTTTGATTGGCGTAATCCCGCAGTGCGGGTTTTCCGCCGCGGCCGCCGGCCTGTTTGCCGCCGGGATCGTGTCGCCGGGAACGCTGCTTGCGGTTTTTTTATCCACATCGGACGAGATGCTGCCGATCATGCTCTCCGAGGGTATTCATCCGGGCGTCATCTTCCGGATTCTGGCGGCTAAGGTCTTCGCTGGCGCCATTGTCGGCCTGCTTGTAGATTTTGCGGCAGTGCGGCTGAATTTCTGGAGACCGGCGAGATTGGAGAGTCTGCGGATTTTTCCGCGGGGCAGGCGGGCCGGAAAACGGCCGGCATCAGCTGCCTTTCACCTGGTTCCGGGTGAGGCAGAGCACAGGTCACGTCAGCATATGTGCGATCAGGATCACTGCCATTGCAGTGAAGAGGGTATTTTTCGCGCGGCGCTGCATCATACAGCGCAGACGGCGGTTTTTCTCTTCCTGATTTCACTGGTGCTTGGATTTGGGATGGAATGGTTTGAAGGAACCGCATTTTCCAGAGGAATCTTTTCCATTCCGGGGATACAGGCGGCAATTGCCGCACTTATTGGCCTGATTCCGAACTGTGCAGCGTCCGTGCTGATTACGGAACTGTATCTGGAGGGGATTTTAAACAGCGGCGCTTTGCTTTCCGGACTGCTCTGCGGGGCAGGCACCGGGCTGCTGGTGCTGTTCCGCGAGAATCGGAACCGGAAGGAGAACCTGGCACTCACGCTGACTCTCTATATCAGTGGGCTGGTGATGGGGGTAATAATCGGAGCTATCAACATTGTGTGAATTTAACAATACGAAAAGAATAATTTATAAAATATTAAACAAACGCAAAATACGAATATGTAGAAAATAAAATGCGACTATGATAACATAATGACGTTACCGAACCTACATATGGTACAGAGGGGAGGTGATATCATGAAGCATATGGTTTCCTTTATGGTTGCCGTCACGGTTGAGGTAGTGAGCTATTATCTCATCAAATGGCTGGACGGCGACAAATAGTTCGTGAACAGCCTCGTGGAATAAGCCGCCACGTGAAAAAAGGGAATAGAAAACCCCGGGGAAGTCCGGTCCCCGGGGTTTTCGTTTGAATTTTTGAAGCATACGGTTTCTTTACAAAAGGGATTATAGCATATTTTGCTGTAAAAGCAATATAGAAAAACACAATTTCATAATTTCTTAAGAAACTTGTAGAATTTATGAATATTTCTGGTGACAAATAAGACCGGTGTGTGTTAGAATCGAATAGATGTCCGTACCCGTAAAGCGGGTATGGACGAAGGCCGTGCCCCTCGCGAAGTGATTTTCATTGCACGGCTTTCAGCATATGTCCGTACCTGCAAAGCGGGTATGGATATGTTTAAAAGAAGAGGATGAGCGGAATGGACAGAATTATCAGAGCCACGGCTGCGGATGGACAGATCCGGGCATTTGCGGCAACGACAAGAGATATGGCAGAGACGGCACGTGTTTATCACAATACCAGCCCGGTCGCTACGGCTGCGTTAGGAAGGCTTCTCTGTGCGGGTGCGATGATGGGCGCGATGATGAAGGGCGAAAAGGATGTTCTGACGCTGCAGATCAGAGGAGACGGGCCGATTGGTGGAATTACGGTCACGGCGGATTCTGCTGCGAATGTAAAGGGATATGTGAACAATCCCGGTGTGATGCTTCCGGCGACCGCCGCAGGGAAGCTTGAGGTGGGAGGAGCAGTCGGAAGGGGTACGCTGAGCGTGATCCGCGACCTTGGGATGAAGGAGCCTTATATCGGGCAATGTGCCTTGCAGACCGGGGAAATCGGGGACGATCTGACGTATTATTTTGCGATGTCTGAACAGGTGCCTTCCTCTGTGGGATTGGGTGTCCTTTTAGAGAAGACGACCGGATCGGTGCGCCAGGCGGGCGGCTTTCTCATTCAGCTGATGCCGTATACGCCGGATGAGGTGATCGACCGGCTGGAGAAGAAGCTCTCACAGGTTCGGTCGGTGACAGCCATGCTGGATGCGGGGATGGGACCGGAGCAGATTCTTGAGGAGCTGTTGGGCGAATTTCATCTGGAAATTCTGGGTACCATACCAACACAGTACCGCTGCGACTGCTCACGGGAGCGGATTGAGCGGGTGCTCATCAGTCTAGGGAAAAAAGAGCTGGAGGATATGATTGCAGAGGGCAAGCCGATTGAGGTAAACTGTCAGTTCTGCGATAAGAACTATCAGGTGAGCGTTGAGGAGCTGCGCGGACTGCTGAAACAGAGCCGATAAAGGAGGCAATCATGAAGGATGGCTTTATAAAGGTGGCCGCACTCTCGCCGGAAATCCGGGTGGCAGACTGCACCTTCAATGCGGAAAGCATCTGTGTGCAGATGGATGCGGCCATACAGGAGCACGCGAAAATTCTGGTTTTTCCGGAACTCTGCGTCACGGGATATACCTGCGGAGATCTGTTCTGGCAGGAGCTACTGCTCGGCGCCGCCCGCGAAGCGCTGTGTGCGATCGTTGCTCATTCAAAGGGAAACGATGCATTGATGTTTGTCGGGCTTCCGCTGGAAAAGGATGGGAAGCTGTACAACGTGGCGGCGGCATTTTCGAATGGAGAGCTGCTGGGATTTGTGCAAAAAAAATATTTGCCCAATTATAATGAGTTTTACGAGGCGAGGTATTTTACACCGGGGCAGGAAACCGTCTCCTTTCTGGATTTTTGCGGGCAGACCGTTCCCTTTGGTATGAATCTGCTCTTTTGCAGTGATGTTGGACTTTGCGTGGCTGCTGAACTGTGCGAGGATCTGTGGGCGCCGAACCCGCCGAGTACCGCACATGCGCTGGCCGGGGCGAATGTGATCGTGAATCTGTCCGCGAGTGATGAGGTGACCGGGAAAAGCAGTTACCGCAGGTCGCTGGTCGAGGGACAGTCGGCAAGGCTTCTGTGCGGCTACATCTATGCGAGCGCGGGGGAGGGCGAGTCCACGCAGGATCTGGTCTACGGCGGGCACAGCCTTCTGGCGGAGAATGGACACATTCTGGCGGAATCGCCAAGATTCGGAAGCGGGATCACATTTGCGGAATTTGACATCAGCCGTCTTCGGGCAGAGCGCAGGAGGATGACGACATTTTCCGCACCGGATTCACAGCAGCAGATGACTGGCCATCATCCGTCGGACAATGACCGGATGCGCATTGGTCAGTGGAAGAATTTGCCGGCGGATGGATGCGAAAGGACCGTTCGTTATGACTGGTCCGGGGATTATCTGAGGGCTCACGTTTCGTTCATCTGGGAGGAAACGCGTCTGACCCGTACCTTTGATGCGGCGCCGTTTGTGCCTTCCGGGGAAGCGGACCGCACTCGCCGCTGCGAGGAAATCCTGATGATACAGGCACTGGGGCTGAAAAAACGGGTGCAGCATACAGGGGCAAAAAGTCTGGTAGTCGGCATCTCCGGCGGACTGGATTCTACGCTGGCACTGCTGGTGATGACAAAGGCCTGTGACCTGCTCGGGCTTTCGCGAAGGACGATGATTGCTGTGACCATGCCGGGCTTCGGGACGACCGACCGCACCTACCGCAATGCCTGCGGCCTGACAAAAAGCCTGGGCGCGCAGCTTAAGGAGGTCGATATCCGCGACGCGGTGAATATTCACTTCCGGGATATCGGGCAGGATCCCGATGTGCATGATGTGACCTATGAAAACGGCCAGGCGCGGGAGCGGACGCAGATTTTGATGGACATCGCGAATAAGACAGGAGGTCTGGTGGTTGGCACCGGAGATATGTCGGAGCTGGCGCTTGGCTGGGCGACCTACAATGGTGACCATATGTCGATGTACGGGGTCAACTGCTCCGTGCCAAAGACACTCGTGCGCCATCTGGTCCGCTATTACGCGGATACCTGCGGGGAGGAATCCGTAAGCGCGATTCTTTACGATGTGCTTGACACGCCGGTGAGTCCGGAGCTTCTCCCGCCGCAGGATGGAAAAATTTCACAAAAGACGGAGGATATCGTCGGTCCGTATGAGCTGCACGATTTCTTCTTATATTATCTGCTGCGTTTCGGCTATCCCCCGGCTAAGATTTACCGGATTGCCCGGCAGGCATTTGCTGGGGTTTATGACGACGGGACAATTTTAAAATGGCTGAAAACGTTTTGCCGCCGCTTTTTTGCGCAGCAGTTCAAACGCTCCTGCATTCCGGACGGCCCGAAGGTCGGGAGCGTGGCGCTCTCCCCGCGCGGCGATCTGCGTATGCCTAGCGATGCCTGCGCGCGGCTGTGGATGGACGAGCTGGAGAAACTCGGATAAGCGGGCGCTTTTTCCATGACAGCGAAGAAGAATGTAGTTGCATGGAAATGAGATGCAAACCGGGAGAGAAAAAGGAGGTGTTCTGCACCGGAGAAGGATGCAGGATGGGAGGAGAAAGAGAAGACGTATGAGGAAGGAAGAATTTGAAGAATGTTACCAGAAGTACTATCCTCTGGTTGTTCGCTATGCGTATGAAATGACGCAGAATTATGAGGCGGCGGAGGATATTGCGCAGGAGGTGTTTGCATCCTTCTACAAAAACATCCGGTCGATTGTGCCGGGGCTGGAGCGGGCGTGGCTCTGCCGGGCGGCAAAGTACGCGGCGATGGATTATTTCCGCAAGATCAGCCGCACCTCGGAAATTCGTCTGGAAGTCGGAAGACTGGATTGGGAATTTCCGCTGCCTGCGGACGGGATTGGGCTGCTGGAAAAACGGCTGGACGATGAAATCCTGATCCGGGATATTCTGGCCAGTCTGGAAGAAACCTATCCGCTCTGGTATGAGGCTCTGTATCTGTCGTGCGTAGAGGATATGAGCTTTGAAGAAGCGGCCAGGATGCTGGGCGTGACATCGGCTGTCATGCGCGCGCGGGCCTATCGGGCGCGTGTATATATCCGGGAGCATTTCCAGCGGGAACAGGAATGACCATCGTCCTGATGATATTTCTGCTTGAAATTTACTGCCCATTGTAGTAGACTATGTGCGGTGAGAGGCATTCACAGAGTTGTTGAAATGCGGCTCACCGCGAAAACTGAATATCGCAGCAGGTTCCGGCAGCAGGAGAAGCTTTTCTCCTGAACCGGCCAAGAGGGAAACAGGTGCGAATCCTGTACGATCCCGTCACTGTATTTTGAGGAGCGCAGCCATGATGTCACTGGGAAACCGGGAAGGCGGTCTGCGTGATGATTCATGAGCCAGGAGACCTGCCTGTTGCGCGCACCGGAGCACCTGCTTTGCTGCCGACGGATTTCCTGCCAGATTGCCAAATGGTTCAAAGACGCATGTTCGTTTGAAGTCTGGCGCTGGAGAGTCTTACGTCTCCTGTTTCACTGGCGGAGGAGAAGCGGCGGATCGTGGGCTCCTGACCACGGGGAATTGGTCTGCGGAAGGAATGGATGGATTCTGTTTTGACTGCGCCGCCACAGGGAATCTGTGAGGCCATTGGAATGCATCACTTTTGTTCAGCTCAACCTTTTACCCTGTGTAAGAGGTTTTTTTAAACCTTATTCTCACAGGAGGGAAACAAAATGAAGAGAAAAGCAATGAAGACGCTTGCAGTCGCGCTTGCGATGACCACCGTTTTTGCGATGGGCTCCGCGAACGTGTTTGCAGAGGAAGAAACCGAAGCGGCCCAGGCGGCGGAAGTATCGGAGGAAGATCAGGCAGCGGCGGATGAGGTAGCGGCACTGATTGACGCGATTTATGTTCAGACGCGGACAGAGGACACGGACGAGCAGTGCACGGCGGCGAAAGAAGCCTGGGATGCATTGACGGACGAGCAGAAGGAGCTGGTGGAAGGCGAGAATGCCGATCCGGATTATTTTGGCAGAGATACCGGCGACGCTTCTCTGGATGCCCCGGGAAATGAGGATGAGATCGGCGAGAACGAGATTCTGGTTGTGAGCTTTGGTACCTCCTTTAACGACAGCCGTGCGGAGGACATCAAGGGCATCGAGGATGCGATTGCCGAGGCGTATCCGGACTGGTCCGTGAGAAGAGCGTTTACCGCGCAGATCATTATCAACCACGTACAGGCCCGCGACGGCGAGGCGATTGATAATATGGAGCAGGCTCTGGAGCGCGCGGTGGCGAACGGCGTGAAGAATCTGGTGGTTCAGCCGACCCATCTGATGCACGGCGCGGAATATGACGAGCTGACAGAAGCAGTTGAGGAATACGCGGATCAGTTTGAGAGCGTTGTCATTGAGGAGCCGCTTCTGGGCGAGGTTGGCGAGGATGCGACGGTAATCAATGAGGACAAAGCGGCGGTTGCTGAGGCAGTCGTAGCGGCAGCGGTAGAGAGCTCGGAGTAGGACTCTCTGGATGCGGCGGCAGAAGACGGAACCGCGATTGTGCTGATGGGCCATGGTACTTCCCATACAGCAAAGGTTTCCTACAGCCAGATGCAGACGCAGATGGAGACGCTTGGCTACAGCAATGTATTCATTGGAACCGTGGAAGGCGAGCCGGAAGAGACTGCATGTGAGGAAGTTATTCAGGCGGTTGCTGACGCGGGCTATACCAAGGTGATCCTTCGCCCGCTGATGGTAGTGGCAGGCGACCACGCGAACAACGATATGGCCGGTGAGGATGAGGACTCCTGGCTGAGCATGTTCAACGCGTCCGGGCTGTTTGAGAGTGTTGATACACAGATCGAAGGCATGGGCAGGATCGAAGCGATTCAGGAGCTCTACATTGAGCACACCGCGGCGGCGATTGAGTCCCTGGGAGCTTCGGATGACGCGGAAGAGGATGCCACGGAGACAGCAGCGCTCGCAGATGGCGTATATACGGTAAATTTTAACACCGACAGCAGCATGTTTCACGTAAACGAGGCTCTGGATGGGAAGGCGACCCTGACTGTGGAAAATGGGGAGATGACCGTCCATGTCACTCTGGTATCTCAGAGTATTGTGAACCTCTACTACGGGCTGGCTGCGGATGCTGAAACAGAAGGAGCAGAGTTAATTGAGCCGACCGTTGATACCGTAAACTACAGCGATGGGATGACCGAAGAAGTCTATGGATTTGACATTCCGGTTCCGGCGCTGGACGAGGAATTTGATGTGGCGCTGATCGGTACCAAGGGCGTATGGTATGACCACAAGGTCAGCGTGACCGATCCGGTGGCGGCAGAGTAAAACGTGCATACGGGCGTATACGGCCGCACATTTGTGCGGACTGGAAAATGGAAAACGAAACGTTACCATACGTTTATTCCCGCGAA
Source organism: Lachnospiraceae bacterium (assembly GCA_021199475.1). Taxonomy (GTDB): domain Bacteria; phylum Bacillota; class Clostridia; order Lachnospirales; family Lachnospiraceae; genus Choladousia. The sequence continues at coordinate 16,353 of JAJQHZ010000079.1, read as the reverse complement.
GCAACGAGCCAGGCAGCCGTGCCTGCATCGTAGTAAGCCTGCTGCCCCCGCATGTTTGCATCAGGGGCTTTGACTGCCGGGAATCTGTCATTATGAAAAGAACACATAGCGAAAAAGTTATGTGACGGTTTTGTCTGGAGTTTTATGCGCAAGAATCGTTTCCTGAATCCTGCAGGAAGCTTCTTGCGCATTTTGATAATATGATACATCATAATATTGAAACAGGTGCGGATGTATGCGGGTTTCGTTTTGCGCTGTGATTTGGAGGAATGCTATTTATGAGGAAGATAAGGAAGAGGCTGCCGCGGTTCCTGATGTTGGCGGCAGTCATGACCGGGGTGCTGCTGGAAACATGTCTGCCGGAGGGCAGTGCTCTTCTTTGTGTATATGCGTCGGAGGAGGCAGAGCAGATACCGGCTGAGGACGAGACAGATTCTGATTTGGAGCAAACGACGGAAACTGCGGGCACAGATACATTAACGAGTGAGCAGTCTGTAGCAGATGCGTCGAGTCCGGATGGCACTTTGGCAATACCGGAAACACTTGGTCTGGAGGATGGTTCCTATCAGGTCGCGGTGACGCTTGCGGGAGGCTCCGGAAGAGCGACGGTGGAGAGCCCGGCGATCATTACAATTGAAAACCAGCTGATGACGGCAGTCATCACGTTTAGCAGTCCATATTACGATTATATGATCGTGGATGGTGAGCGGTATGAGCCGGTGAACACGGAAGGAAACTCCTCCTTTGAAATACCGGTAGATGGCTTTGATTATGAGATGGAGGTCATTGCGGATACAACGGCGATGAGCGAGCCGCATGAGATTACCTATACGTTATATTTTGATTCGTCGACGATTGAGAAGGCAGAGGATGATGCGGGCAGTGGCGATGATGCGGGCGGTGACAGTGATGACACAGGTGCAGATGAGCACAGCAGTGCCGGTTCGGATGATGACGAAAATTCGGGTGCTGGCAGCGATGGCACAGATGCTGATGAGTACAGCAGCGTCGGCTCGGATGATGACGAAAATTCGGGCGGTGGCAGCGATGACACGGACGTCGATGGGGAGCTGCAGTATCCCTCCGGCGAGGACTGGTGCGGTCTGACCTGGGAGAGCAGCCTGGAGCTTCTGTATGCGGAACAGTTTACGGTGGACTATTACGAGGGCGGCTATGCGCGGATTGTCATCGCCGACGAGGATGTGTTTTTGGTGGTTCCGGAGGATGCAAAGGTTCCGGAGGGACTGGATGAAGGCGTGGCCATCCTGCAGCAGCCAATTCAGAATATCTATTTGGTAGCGACGTCCGCTATGGACTTTTTTGCTTCCCTGGATGCGCTGGACGCGATCCGCCTCTCCGGCACAAATGCGGACGGCTGGTATGTGGAGGAAGCGAAGGAAGCGATGGAGGCAGGCGATATCCTGTATGCCGGAAAATACAGCGCGCCGGACTATGAACGGATCCTGGCGGAAGGCTGTGGTCTGGCCATCGAATCGACCATGATTTACCACAATCCGGAGGTGCAGGAAAAGCTGGAGACGTTTGGGATCCCGGTGCTGGTAGAGCGCTCCAGCTATGAGACGCATCCGATGGGCCGGACGGAGTGGATGAAGCTTTATGCCGTCCTGCTCGGTCTGGAGGATGAGGCAGAAGCGATTTTCAATGAGCAGGTGGCAGGGGTACAGGCAGTGGAAGCCTCAGATCCGCTGGATAAGACCGTTGCGTTTTTCTATATCACATCGGCCGGAAGCGCGAATGTTCGCAAGTCCAATGATTATGTCGCGAAAATGATCGAGATGGCCGGAGGCACTTATATTTTCGATGATTTGGGTGAAGATGACAGCGCGCTCTCCACGGTTAACATGACGATGGAGGAATTCTACGCCCAGGCAAAAGATGCAGATTATATCATTTATAACAGCACGATTGACGGCGAGCTTTCTACCACAGAGGAGCTGCTTGGAAAAAGCGCCCTGCTTTCGGATTTTAAGGCTGTGCAGGAGGGCAATGTCTGGTGCACGGGCAAGAACCTGTTCCAGGAGACGACGAGCCTTGGCGATATGATCGTAGAGATTCACAGGATCCTCTCAGAGGAGGACGCAGATGAGAGCGAATTAAAGTTTCTGCACCGGATTGAGTAGGAACTGCCGCAAACTAATATGCGAAAAAACAGCAGGCGGATGAACCAGCCTGCTGTTTTACGTACTTTCCGCGCATTCTGCACAAATAGGTACGTACGATTTGTTAGTAGCATCTCACTGCGCAGACAATGGTCGAATAATAAGCGCTGTCTGTGCAGATGCCGCGCGTTTCGTTTGCAGCGTGGACGATGGTGCCGCTGCCGACGTAGATGGCCACATGATCAATGGTACCGTCTCCGGAGGAGCTGTAAAACAGCAGATCTCCGGCCTGAAGACTGTCGGTGCTCACACTCGTGCCGTTGGTAGACTGCGCTGCCGCTGTGCGGGACAGATAGATGCCGAAGTTGGCAAATACGGACTGAACGAATCCGGAGCAGTCTGCGCCGCCGGTCAGGCTGGTCCCTCCGTAAACGTACGGGTAGCCGACGTATTGCAGCGCGAAGCTTGCGATGGAAGCGCCCGTGCTTGCAGAGGAGCTGCTTTCCGTCGAAGCGGCTTCGGTTTCCGCGGTCGTTTCGGTCTGAGC
>JAJQHZ010000079.1:5576-13586 GCA_021199475.1 Lachnospiraceae bacterium | reverse complement strand
AGGAGCTGCTTTCCGTCGAAGCGGCTTCGGTTTCCGCGGTCGTTTCGGTCTGAGCAGCCTCGGTTTCTGCCGTGGTCTCGGTCTGAGCGGTTTCGGTTTCTGCTGTGGTCTCGGTCTGAGCGGCCTCGGTTTCCGCCGTGGTTTCCGTTTGGGCAGCAGCTTCTGTCTCAACATAGGCCTCGGTCTGGACATACGCTTCTGTTTCAACATAAGTCTCAGCTTCGACGTAAGCCTCGGTCTCTGTAGCGGCTTCTGTTTCGACGTAAGCCTCCGTCTCGGCAGCTTCGGTCTGCATGACCGCGTCGTCCGCAGCCAGAATGCCTTCGGCGATCAGACGTGCCTCCTCTTCTTCGAGCGTCTCGCCAACCGGATAGTAGGTAACATACTCGACATAATCCGAGCTTACATAGCCGTAGACATCATTGCCGAGCGCGACCTTCATCCAGTCCTCTCCGTAAAGCACGACTTCGATCTCATCATTTTCATATGCGACATCGATGACTTCACTGTCTGTGGACGCCTCCTGGCGGACATTCAGCTCGTCCGCATAGACTCTGGCTACGTTATAGGCAACCTTTTCGGCGATCGCCTCCGCTTCCTCGCCGGTAGCGAAGTATTCCGCCTTCACATAGCCGTAAGCGTTGCCGGACGAGACGATGTACCATTCCTCATCGTCCGAGATTCCGACTACCGTGGCGGAATCATTGTTGTAAAGCTTGGCAGTGACCGGACTGTCCGTGTTCGGCAGTGTGCGGACATTCACATAGTCCTCACACTGGGCAAAAATCAGCTCACCGACCACAGAATCCTCTTCTTCCTCGCTCGCATCCGTTTCGGAATCAGCATCCGCGGCAGCTTCCGCATCGGAATCGGCTTCCTCCGCGACAACTTCTGCTTTGGCTTCTTCTGTTTCTTCCTTCAAAGAAGTCCCGGACTCTGTTTCCCCATCAGCCTCCGCCACTGTCTCTGATTCTGCCGCAATCACGGGGAACCCCTGTGCACCGGTGAAAGCCAGACTGGCAATCAGGCACAGAGAGACCGCTTGCGGCACCCTTCTTCTCATTTTAATACAAACGCCTCCTTCTTTTGTGATAACCCGTGTCCGATCGTGATGTCGGGATTGTTTGTGTGAGAATACGAAGCATCTGACCAACTTTCCGAACTGTCACTGATTAGACACATAAATCAATACCAGCTTGCTTTTTAGATGAATTACAAACTGTTACGGATTTATTAAAAAATAGTTACAGGCCCATCATAACAAAAGAATGCGGCGGCGTCAACGAATCTGCTGTTTCTTAATGAAATCTAAAGAATTACTTAATAAAATGCTTGTGTGACTGGAAAGAGTATGCTAAAATAGCACGGTATGTAAGGGAGCCTGTCGGTAAAAAAGGATGTTTTTACGATGGTGTATCCCGTGTTTCCGGTCTCTGTCAGGGTTCAGAGACCTGTCCGGCAACCGTGCCCGGGGAGAAAATGATCATAGATGCGGATATTACGCAGGCTTTGTCTGGTATGATCAGGGCTCGGCGACTGTCTGGCAGACGATGATCTGTCTGCGAAGAGGATTGAAGGGGAATGTTTTTTATGAAGAAATGGACAAAATCATTTTTACTTGCGGCGCTGACCATCCTTGGGCTTTTTGCGTGCACCATGAGTGTGTCTGCAGCATCAAAGGGATGGAAAACGGTTGACGGGTATACATATTATTATCGGTCGAATGGTTCGATGAAGACCGGCTGGCTGAAGCTTGGCAGCAGCTATTATTATCTGATGGAGGAATCTGCCGCGACGGAAACGGCAGAGACCGAGGACGATCCGACGGTGACTCTGGAGGCGGACAGCCAGGAGGAGGTTCCGGTGGGCAGCATGGTGACCGGATTCTGCCAGATCGGGGAATATACCTACTATTTTTCGAATAGCGGCGTGCTGCAGACTGGCTGGAAAAAGGTCGGCAGCAGTGTCTACTACTTTAAAAAGACCGGATCGGCGGGAAGCATTGGCAGGATGTATACCGGCGTGAAGAAGATCGGCAGCTATTATTTCTGCTTCTCAGAGGAAGGAAAGCGGCAGACCGGCTGGGTGACGGTCAATGGCTGCAAGTATTTTTGTAAAAAAAGCGGGAAAATCGGCGTGAGGGGCAGAGTCTATACCGGCTGGAATAAGATTGGCAGTTATTATTACTATTTCAGCAAGGCCGGTGTGCTGCAGACGAGCCGCTGGATCAGTTCGAAATACTATGTGGACAGCAAAGGGCGCAGACTGACCAGTACCATCACCCCGGACGGGTATGTCGTGAATTCAAAGGGCGTGAAAAAGGGGAAGGCAAAAGGCTGGTATAAAATTAACGGGAAATACTATTATTACAAATCCGGTGTAAAGCAGACCGGCTGGATCAAGGTCAGCGGAAAGAAGTATTATCTTGACGCGGATGGCGTGCGGCAGACCGGCTGGCTGACGCTTGAGACCGGCACCTATTATCTGAACTCCAGCGGCGTGATGCAGACCGGCTGGACGACCGTCAGCTCGAAGAGGTATTATTTTAACTCCGACGGCGTGATGCAGGTGAGTACGACCATTGACGGCGTGGTGATTGATGAAAACGGCGTTGCGCAGACCGCGCGGATCCTGCTGGTGGCAGGGCACGGCCAGGGCGATGTAGGCGCGTGCGCAACCATTGATGGTACGACCTACTACGAGTATAAGCTGACCAGAGAACTGACCACCCTGATTTATAATGATCTGACCTCTGCCGTGGCTTCCGCCGGTGCGGATATTTCCGTAGAGATGTATGATCAGGACTATAATATGTACTACGTCATGTACAATAATTATTATCATGGCAAAAAATATGGGCCGATTATTAACTGGACGGATTATGATTACATCCTGGAGGTACATTTTAACGCCGGTGTTTCCAACACATCCGGTGACGGCAAATACACGGGCGTGGATATGCTGGTACATAAGTCCAAGTCCGATACCTCGATTGACAAGGCGATCTTACAGGCGGTAAAGAGCACCGGGATTTCGTCCCACAGCGGCCTGTGCAGGAGAAGCGATCTGTTCAATATGAACCGCTGCAACGCGAACAATGTATCCTATGGTCTTCTGGAGACCTGCTTTATTGATGATAAGGACGATATGACGTTCTATAATAAGAACAAGAAAGCAATCGCGCAGGCGGTAGCGGACGCACTGCTGGATTCCTTTGGTTATTGATCATTGATCTGTATGGATCCGCAGACAATTTTGTCCGGGTGTTCGGCGCTGCATATGGATGGTGCATTTGTTTTTGCCGGAATTATTCTGGCAGAGGGTAGGGCAGGATGTTTGCACCGTTGACAAAGAGCCACTTCATTGCTATTATAATACAGGTGTGTTTTCACCGGACGGTTTTGAAAAATATTGATCTGGGAGTGTTTTTATATGAAAAAAAGAGTGCTATCATTACTGGTGGACAATACATCCGGTGTGCTCAGCCGCGTAGCGGGACTGTTCAGCCGGAGAGGATACAATATAGACAGTCTGACAGTCGGCGAGACGACGGATCCGCGGTATTCCCGGATGACCATCGTGGCGAGCGGAGATGAGCAGACACTGGATCAGATCACCAAGCAGCTGGCGAAGCTGATTGATGTGGTGGATATCAAGATTCTGGATGAAGGGACGAGCGTCTGCCGGGAGCTGATTCTGGTCAAGGTGCGCGTGGACGTGCACGAGCGTCAGGATATTATCACGATGGCGAATGTGTTCCGCGGGAGAGTGGTTGATGTCGGCGCGGATTCGCTGATCATCGAGCTGACCGGCCAGCAGTCGAAGCTGGATGCGTTCCTGCGGCTTCTGGATGGGCATGAGATTCTGGAGCTTGCGCGGACCGGGATTACGGGGCTGTCGCGCGGGTCGGATGATGTGCGCTATCTGTAACGGATATGGTTTGAGTTATCAGTTTTTGTGTGTCGGGCGCCTGCCGCAGCATATATGGAAATATCGCGCGGTGTGGCCTGCAATATAAAATATTAGTCCAGAACAGCATCAAAATAGAAATACAGGTGACGGCGGCAGTCTGGATGACAGATTTGTCAGCGAAAACCGTATTTTCATTTTGTTCTGCTGCTCAAAATATAGCAACTCGCAGCTGGGAAGTTCTCCCGGGTACGTGAAATTTAAAAAAGTGAGGAAACGAAAAAATGGCAGCAAGAATTTTTTATCAGAAGGATTGCAATCTTTCTCTTCTGGAGGGAAAGACGATCGCGATTATTGGCTACGGCAGCCAGGGACATGCGCACGCACTGAATGCGAAGGAGTCTGGATGTAACGTGATCATCGGCCTCTATGAGGGCAGCCGTTCCTGGAACAGGGCAGTAGAGCAGGGCTTTGAGGTGTACACGGCAGCGGAAGCCGCTAAGAAAGCGGATATCATCATGATTCTGATTAATGATGAGAAGCAGGCGGCGATGTACAAGAAGGACATCGAGCCGAACCTGGAAGAGGGCAATATGCTGATGTTTGCGCACGGCTTTAACATTCATTATGGCTGCATCGTTCCGCCTTCCTATGTGGATGTGACGATGATTGCGCCGAAGGGACCGGGACATACGGTTCGCAGCGAGTATCAGGCGGGCAAGGGCGTTCCGTGTCTGGTAGCTGTAGAGCAGGACGCGACCGGCAAGGCTCTGGACATCGCGCTTGCGTATGCGCTGGCGATCGGCGGCGCACGGGCAGGAGTGCTTGAGACGACCTTCCGCACTGAGACTGAGACAGACCTGTTCGGCGAGCAGGCGGTGCTTTGCGGCGGAGTCTGCGCGCTGATGCAGGCAGGCTTTGAGACGCTGGTTGAGGCTGGCTATGATCCGAGAAATGCTTATTTCGAGTGTATCCATGAGATGAAGCTGATCGTTGATCTGATTTATCAGTCTGGATTTGCCGGGATGCGTTATTCGATTTCCAATACGGCTGAGTACGGTGATTATGTGACTGGTCCGAAGCTGATTACAGAAGAGACGAAGAAGACGATGAAAAAGATTCTTGCCGATATTCAGGATGGTACCTTTGCAAAAGACTTCCTGCTTGATATGTCTTCCGCAGGCGGTCAGGTGCATTTCAAGGCGATGCGCAAGAAAGCTGCGGAGCATCCGTCGGAGATTGTCGGTGCCGAGGTTCGCAAGCTGTACAGCTGGAGCGACGAGGACAAGCTGATCAACAACTGATTCCGCCGCGAATCGGAATACAATTAGAAAGCCGCGCAGCGGGGAATCGCTTTGCGATTGGTGCGGCCTTCATTCAACGAGTATCAGGGGCTGTTGAAAACGCGCAGCCCCATTTCTTTTATGCGCAGCAGACTGGGTGAGAGGACTCCTCTTATCCGATTCATCAGGAGGAAACTATTATGGGAATGACAATGACGCAGAAAATTCTTGCGGCTGCGGCAGGCCTGGATTTTGTGGAGGCAGGGCAGCTGATTGAGGCAAAGCTTGATCTGGTGCTTGGCAATGACATCACCTCTCCTGTGGCCATTCATGAGATGGACAGGCTTAAGGATGATAAGGTATTTGATAAGGACAAAATCGCGCTTGTCATGGATCACTTTATCCCCAATAAGGATATTAAGTCGGCGGAGCACTGCAAATGTGTGCGTGAATTTGCCTGCAAGCATGAAATCACAAATTATTTTGATGTGGGACAGATGGGGATTGAGCATGCGCTGCTCCCGGAGCAGGGCCTGACGGTAGCGGGGGACGTGATCATCGGCGCAGATTCACATACCTGTACCTACGGTGCGCTTGGAGCGTTTTCGACGGGCGTAGGAAGCACCGATATGGCCGCCGGCATGGCGACCGGGAAGGCCTGGTTCAAGGTGCCTCCCGCGATCAAATTCAATCTGACCGGCAAGCCGGCAAAATGGATCAGCGGCAAGGATGTGATCCTGCATATCATCGGAATGATTGGCGTAGACGGCGCACTCTATAAATCGATGGAATTTGTCGGCGACGGCATTCAGTATCTGTCCATGGACGACCGCTTTACGATTGCGAATATGGCAATCGAGGCAGGCGGAAAGAACGGGATTTTCCCGGTGGACGATGCTGCGATTGCGTATATGAAGGAGCATTCGAAGCGTGAATACCGGATTTATGAGGCGGACGAGGACGCTGTGTATGATGCAGAATACACGATTGATCTCGGTACCCTTCGCCCGACGGTTTCCTTCCCGCATCTGCCGGAAAATGCGAAGACGATTGATGAGATCACAGAGGAGATCGCGATTGATCAGGTCGTGATCGGCTCCTGCACGAACGGGAGCATCAGTGATCTGCGCATCGCGGCGGACATTCTGAAGGGACGAAAGGTGAAAAAGAATCTTCGCTGCATTGTCATTCCGGCGACACAGGCCGTCTACCTTCAGGCGATGGAGGAAGGCCTTCTGAAAATCTTTATCGAGGCGGGAGCCGCTGTCAGCACACCGACCTGCGGACCGTGCCTGGGCGGGTATATGGGAGTCCTGGCGGACAAGGAACGCTGCGTCTCCACGACAAACCGTAACTTCGTTGGACGGATGGGGCATGTGGGCTCGGAGGTCTATCTCGCAAGCCCGGCCGTGGCAGCCGCCAGTGCGGTGACAGGGAAAATTTCCTCGCCGGAAGAGCTCTGAAGCCGGAAATCATTGCAGCGTTTCCGCATAGCCGGAACGCAGGCTGGTGCCTGATCCGGACCCGGAACGGCTGCAAATCATTGAATGAGAGGATGGATTATTTATGGAAGCTAAAGGACGAGTGTTCAAATATGGGGATAATGTAGATACGGACGTTATCATCCCTGCGCGTTATCTGAATTCCTCCGACCCGGCCGAGCTGGCAACGCATTGTATGGAAGATATTGATAAAAATTTTATCCATCAGGTGCAAAAGGGGGATATTATCGTAGCAAATAAAAATTTTGGCTGCGGCTCTTCGAGGGAGCATGCGCCGATTGCCATCAAGGCGGCTGGCGTCAGCTGTGTGATCGCGGAGACCTTTGCACGCATCTTTTACCGGAACGCCATCAACATCGGGCTGCCGATTATCGAATGCCCGCAGGCAGCGCAGGACATTGAGGCGGGCGATGAGGTAGAGATTGATTTTGACAGCGGCATGATTTACGACCGGACGCGCGGCACGGAATACAAAGGACAGGCATTTCCGGAGTTCATGCAGAAAATCATCCGCGCGGAGGGTCTGATTAACTACATCAATCAAAAATAGTCACTTATTTTTTCCTTTTTTATTTGTTTTTTAATTGCAGTGTGCTATAATACATCCATCACGCGGGTTTTCAATTCGCGCTTGGTGGGTAACTGATGAAGCGTAGTATGTATGTAACCGTTCAGAACAGTATCAAAAGTAATACAGGAGCAGAGCGCCTTATATGCGGGTAGCGGTGACTGAAGCGTGGACCTGCGGTTGGCTGTTTGAACAGTTACGAAGTTTGAGAGGAGAAGCACAATGAAGAAAGCAACTATGTTCGTGCTCGCTGCTGCTCTGACAATCTCTCTGGCTGGCTGTGGGTCATCCAAACAGACGGAGACAGAGGCAGAGACGACACCAGTGACAGAAGCGGTCACCGAGGCAGCTGAAACGGAAGCGGAGACCGAAGCGGCCGAGACCGAAGAGGAAACTGCAGCGGAGACCGAAGAAGAGACGGTAGCTGAGACGGAAGCGGAAACCGAGGAAGAAACGGAAGAAGCAACCGAGGCTGAGTCCGAGGAAGAAGCAACGGAAGCTGAGACGGAGGAAGTAACCGAAGCGGAAACCGAAGAAGCTGAAGAAGCGACCGAGGCTGAGACAGAAGAGGCCGAGGCTGAGACGGAAGAAGCAACCGAGGCGGAAACCGAAGAAGAGACGGAGGAAGTAACCGAAGCGGAAACGGAAGAAGCAACCAAGGAAGAAACTGAGGAAGAGACCGAAGAAGTAACCGAGGCTGAGACGGAAGAAGAAACCGAAGAAGTAACCGAGGCCGAGACCGAGGAAG
>JAJQHZ010000079.1:0-5476 GCA_021199475.1 Lachnospiraceae bacterium | reverse complement strand
GAGGCTGAGACGGAAGAAGAAACCGAAGAAGTAACCGAGGCCGAGACCGAGGAAGAAACGGAAGAAGTAACGGAAGCGGAAACTGAGGAAGAAACGGAAGAAGCGACCGAGGCTGAGACCGAGGAAGAGACCGAAGAAGTAACTGAGGCTGAGACGGAAGAAGCGACCGAAGAAGAAACTGAGACCGAGGAAGCAGCCGAGGCTGAGGTAATGTCCTATGATGAGTACATAGCGGCTGAGATTGACGAGCTGGTGGTTGTCGAGACCTATGTACAGGCAAAGCAGTCCTGGTGGGATGATACCGCTACGGTATATACGCAGGATGAGGACGGCGCTTACTTCATCTACAACATGGAGTGCTCCGAGGAAGATTACGAGCTGCTGGAAGAAGGTACAAAGATTCGCGTGACCGGCTACAAGGCAGAATGGTCCGGCGAAGTAGAAATCGCAGACGCTACTTTTGAAATTGTAGATGATGGTGATTCCTATGTTGCGGACGCGCTGGATGTGACCGAGCTTCTTGGCACGGATGAGCTGGAAGAGCATCAGAACGAATACGTTTCCTTTACCGGAATGACGGTGGAAGCGTCTGAAGATGCAGACGGAAACGAAGCAGCGTTCCTGTACAGCTGGGATGGCTCCGGCACAGACGGAGACGACCTGTACTTCAACGTATCCTACAATGGTGAGACCTATACATTTACCGTAGAGTCCTATCTGTGTGACAACACCACAGACGTATATCAGGCAGTGACCGAACTGAAGGTTGGCGATGTCGTCGACATGGAAGGCTTCCTGTACTGGTATGAGGGTGTCAACCCGCATATCACCTCTGTGACCGTAACAGCGGAAGCAGAAGAGGAAGAGACCGAAGCGGAAACGGAAGAAGCTGAGACGGAAGAGGCTGAATCAGAAGAAGCTGCTGAGGAAGAATCCGAGACAGAAGAGTAAGAAGATCGTTATATAGCATGAAAGCATATCGCCACTCAGTAATGAGTGGCGATATTTATAGGTGGCAACCAGCCTGTGGAATAAGCCTCCGCCACGCCCCGGTGTGGTAACGAATGACGAAGCTCAGAATCCGGAAAATCCAATCCACTACCATGGCGATCCAGACGCCGATGGCGCCGTAGCCCATATGCAGCCCCAGAATCAGGCTCAGTCCGATCCGGAACACACACATGGAAAAAATGGAGATTCCCATGGTGAATTTCACATCATTGCAGGCCCTCAGCATATTCGGAAACGTAAATGCCAGCGGCCAGAGCAGAATCGCGCAGCCGTTGTGAATCCGCACCAGAGTGGCCGACAGCGCGGTCGTCTCCGCACCCAGCCCGTACAGTCGGAGAATCGGATTCAGTAACAGAAGAATTGAGCCGGCACAGATCAGTGTCAACCCGTACGTAATAAGAACAAGTTTTTTCGTATAGCTGCGTATCTGATATTCATCCCCTGCGCCGACGCAGCGGCCGATCACAGTTATCATCGCCAGATTCATGGCCTGTCCGCCGATGCATCCCATCGCGTCCAGGCTGTTTGCTACCCCGTTCGCTGCAATCTGTACCGTACCGAAATTTGAGATGATGCTGACGACCGCGACCCGCCCTAACTGAAAAATGCCATTCTCAATACCGCTCGGGATGCCGATATAGTAAATCCGGCGAATCAGTCGGGCGTCAAAATGAAACGTTCCGAGATCGATGTGAATCTCCAGACCGGGATTCCGCAGCAGGACGTAGAGCACAATCGCCGCGAATGCGCGGGAAATCAGGGATGGAACCGCGACGCCCACCACGCCCGCGTGCAGCACGAAAATGCCGATCGCGTTTCCCACAACATTGATGATGTTCATGACAATGGATACCTTCAATGTAATCTTTGCGTTGTTCATCACGCGGAAAATGGCTGCCGTTGCGTTGTAAATCGCCAGAAACGGATAGGAAAACGCAGAGATGGTCATATAAAGGACTGCCGCCTGAAACACATCCGGCTCAATGCTGCCAAAAAACAGACGGATCAGGGATCGGCTCCCGGCCAGAACCAGAGCAGTGATCACGATCGTGATCAGCAGTGCCGAAACGATCAGCTGCATCACGGAATGACAGGCATCCTCACGTCGTTTTGCACCCAGGAACTGCGAGGTCACGACCGCCCCTCCGGTCGCGAGCGCAGATAATACTGCAAACACCAGATTATTAAACATATCCACCAGCGATACGCCGGAGACCGCTGCCTCACCTGCATTCGAAACCATCATGGTATCCGCCATGCCCACTGTGATGGCAAGTGCCTGCTCCAGCACCAGTGGCAGAATCAGTATCAGCAGGTCATGGTTCGAAAACAGCCACGCAGTCGGCTGCTTTTCTTTCGCTTTCATAAAATACTCCTCCCTCAAGCTGTAAAAAGCTGCTCATCCTTTCCAGACATTTTGCACTTGTGCATTATAGTACCGACGAAACACATTTTCAATGCCCGTCGGAAAGTTATCCCAACTTTTTTTGAGGGCTCTGCTTTAAATTTGTGTTCCTTTTTTGCAGATAATGTAGTATACTGAGTCTAAATTCGATTCATCAGGAGGAAAATGGCATGGCAAAGAAATCTCTTTCCCGCCGCGATTTTATCAAGGGCGCGGCAGCAACCGCGGCAAGCGTAGCCGCATTTGGCATTCTGCCGGGCACACAGGAGGCTATCGGTGTGAAAGCTTCTGCTTCGGAAGCGCTCTCTTACACACCGGGTACATACTCTGCCGTAGCAAAGGGCATTGGCAGCACCGTAACCGTCACGATGACGTTTGATGAGACCAGCATTACAGATGTGCAGATTGATGTTTCCGGTGAGACCGCCGGTATCGGCGCGGAAATCGGCGATGAGATGGCGCAGGCCATCCTCAGCTCTCAGTCCTGCGACGTGGACGCGGTGTCCGGCGCTACCGTCACCAGCGACGCGGTAAAGCAGGCTGCGGCGAACTGTATTTCTCAGGCTTCGGGTGTTACAGTGACGGTTGGAGAGGAAGAAGAGGAGGCCGCGGAATGGCTCGGCGAAGCTCCGGAAATCGCAGAATCTGACATTACCGAAGAACTGGAAACGGAGGTTCTCGTCGTCGGATGCGGCTCCGGCGGATGGATCGCCGCGATGACTGCCGCTGAGGAGGGCGCGAAGGTTCTGGTCGTTGAAAAGAGGGAATCCCCGACTGGTCCGCGTGAGGACATCGGCGCTATCAATTCTTCCCTCCAGCTGGCTTCGTTCGAAGAATATCCGGAACTGGAGATTGACAAAATTGAGGCGCTTCAGGACATTGTTCGCTACGGCGGAGGCTATGTGGATTCGAACCTGATCCGCTGCTGGGAGGATAACAGCGGCGAGATGGTTGACTGGCTGACCGACCTGCTGGAGAGCACCGGCAACTGGTATATGAGCCTTGAAGGCGGTGTCGGCAATACCGATGATCCGGGCCGCGACAAAGCGTATGCGACTGGCCACAGCCCGCACACGACCGACAATGCGCCGGAGGATACGACGCTGAATTCCACGTTCCAGGCACACTGCGACGAACTCGGTGTCGAGTGGAAGCTTTCCACTGCACTGGTGAAGCTGGAGCAGGACGAGAGCGGCAGGGTGACCGGCATCCTCGCGCAGGATCAGACCGATGATCACTATATCCGCATTACCGCATCTAAGGGTGTGATTATGTGCACCGGCGGCTATGCGACGAACACCCAGATGATGAAGGCACTGCAGCCGCAGACGCTGGAAATGAAAATCAACTACACGCTTGGCTCTACCTGCGACGGTTCCGGCATTAAGGCCATGCTCTGGGCGGGCGCGGCACTGGATCCGACGCATGCGTCCATGATGTTCAACCGCTGCTGCTGTCTGCCGACTGAGACGGCCGGCTACGAGACCACCGGCAGATGGTTCTGGTTCGGCGAGCAGCCGTTCCTGAAGGTGAATTTGAACGGCGAGCGTTTCTGCAACGAATCCGGACCGTACGAATTCATGCTCCACTCCATGTACATGCAGCCGTACCACACCTACTGCGACATTTTTGACGCAAACAACGAGCAGTACGCGGAACAGTTCGATGAGGTCGGCTGCTGCCGCCTGTTTGAGTTCCCGAACGGCGCGCTCTCCAACAGGCCCTACAGCTATGTATGGAGCTCGGTTGAGACCCTGATTGAGGACGGCTATGTGCAGAAGGCTGATACCCTCGAAGAGCTCGCAGAAAAGCTGAATATCCCTGCGGACACCTTTGTGGCAACCGTCGAGCGCTACAATGAGCTGTGCGCGGCAGGCGTGGACGAAGACTACGGCAAAGAGGCGCACCGTATGACTCCGGTTGACACGGCTCCCTTCTATGGGGTACGCACTGGCGCATGGCATCTGACCACCATAAACGGCTGCCGCATTAATACCGATATGCAGGTTATCCGCGAGGACGGCACCGCCATCGAAGGTCTGTACGCGACCGGCGACTGCTCCGGCGGCTTCTTCTCTCAGACCTACCCGAACCTCTTCACCGGTCTGGCCTGCGGCCGCACTATGACCTTCGGGCGCAGAGCTGCGAAAATCGTAGCAGCACTGTAGGTTTTGCGTATTAGCAGCTGCAGGTCAAGCGTTTGATTTTGCTGCGGATCTCGATTGTATGCCAGAAAGGAAGATGAGTTCAAATGGCAGCACATGATATGAAAATAAACGTAATGAAAACTGTCTCAGAAGGGACAAAAGAGATTATTCTGAGACGTGCGCGAAAAGAAAATCTCGAAGAACTTTTCCAGAAATATCCCGCCCTCGCACTGGTGCACGGAGACGTCTGTGACATGATTTACGCAAGCGATCTGGCGCAAAAAGCATCCGATGTACAGGTGTTCGAGATCAGCGGAAGCTGCCCGCAGCACGTCACCTGTCTGGGCATTCTCGGAGACGCCTCCGCAGTCGAAGAGGCAGTCGCAAGAATTCGGAAGGTATTGGCATAGAATTTCAGGTTCCTAAATCCTTTTTTTACAGAATTGGTTCAGGTGTCAAATGATTCACAAAGTCCCTTCTCCATCGGTATGCAGGCATATCATGGAGTTGGGATTTTGACACTTGAACCCAAATGAGTGTTGCGTATAGGATGGCAATCGGTTATACTTGCACCAGAACAATACGAACAGGAGATGTAGATATGGAAATATCCAAAAGTCCTTCAATGCCTAAAGTAAAATATTTATTTGGTATCCTGATTATGTCCTGTCTGCTGTGGTTGAATTCCGCAACAGCATCTGCAGCGGGAACGAAATACATCGATGTCGGGGAGAGCATTAACGTTTATGTTCAACTGACGCTTTACGAGCTGGATCAGGGCAAATCATATGATAATTACTTATGGTATAGTTCGGATTCTAAACGATAACTCCCGACTTTTTCGGACTAATTTGATGAGCTCTGACCCCGTTTTGGGACTAATGGGAATCTGAGAAAATGCGATAAATCCAAC
>JAJQHZ010000105.1 GCA_021199475.1 Lachnospiraceae bacterium | reverse complement strand
GCAGAGCAGGTGAGAGGGAGTGCAGGATAAGCATCTGAAACCGATGCGGTATATAGTAAGGAGGAATAATTATTATGATGAAAAAGGAAATCACGATTCAGATTCCAACCGGGCTGGAAGCGAGGCCGGTCGCGATGCTGGTGCAGGTTGCGAGCCAGTATGAGAGTGAAATACATCTGGAAAGTGACGGGAGAACGGTGAACGCTAAGAGCATTATGGGTATGATGACACTTGGACTTGACACCGGAGAGAAGGTTACAGTTACCGCGGATGGCGTTGACGAGCAGGAGGCGGTTCAAAATATAGAAGAATATCTGAGCAGAACGAACTGAGCGGGTACCGGATATGGATATTTGTACGGCAGGCAGTCTGGATAAGGCATTTATTCTGGATTTGTATCAGAACGCGTTTCCGGAGGAGGAACGCAAGCCGTTTTCGCTGATTGAGCGCAAGGCGGTTATGGGTGAGATGGAGATTTTGCTCATCACCGAAGAAAAAAAGAGAATCGGGTTTGCGATCATGGCATATGGCGACCGGATTGTGCTGATGGATTATTTTGCAATCAGCCAGAAATGGCGCGGCCAGGGCTATGGCTCGGCTGCACTTGAGCGGATACAGGGGCTGTACAGTGACCGGCAGCTGTTTCTGGAGGTTGAGAAGCCGGTCGGCGTGAACGGCATGAGAAATGACAGGATGCCGGAAACGCAGACGGTCTCCGGAAGGGCAGATCAGCCCGGGGGTTCGGAGGGATTGGTGTCTGAGGGACGGCAGGCTGCTTCGGGAGAACCGGGTTTTTCAGACCAGGAGGAGATTCGGGAGCGCCGGAGGGCGTTTTACTTAAGGAACGGCATGCTTGAGACCGGGATTGCTGTAGAGCTGTCTGGTGTAAAAATGGAGCTGCTCTCTACCATGCCGGGTCTGACGTTTGAACAGTGCGAGCCGCTGTACCGGTCTCTGTTTGGACCGATTTATCACAACGTCATAAAGAAATTATAGCGGAACGAATACGGGCAGATATGAAAGAGGAACACGGGATGGTGTTTCTCTTTTTTATGCACAGAGCCGGAAAGGAGTTTTGCGGCTAAAGCCGCACCCGGCTCGCGCAGCGAGTAGGGGACAAATTTCCCTACTCGATCATAAAAGAAAACGATTTAGAAAAAATTGGAAGCCGAACCGAAACTGCGGAGCTGTTTCGCGGATTTTTTCGAAAGGCGAAACGAATTTAAAGTGAAAATGCACAAAAATGACATATCAAAAAAATACAAAATCACCAAAAGATGAATTTGACAAAAATAATGGTTGACAAAATGGGCGAAATGCTGTTTAATGTAATCAAGAAATCGATTAAGTAATGACAGATTTGACAAGCGAGGAGAAAAGCATGGTTTCCATGAAAGAAATTGCGGCGGCCTGCGGAGTATCTGTAGCGACTGTCAGTAAGGCGCTGAGTGATCACCACGATATCGGTGAGAAGACGAAGCAGTACGTCAGGGAGACAGCGGATCAGATGGGATATCTTCCGAATCTTTCCGCCCGCTATCTTAAGACGAATCGAAGCTACAATCTGGGCGTTCTTTTTGAAGATGCGGCACGCAGCGGTCTTACCCATGATTTCTTCTCCGGTGTGCTGGAGAATTTGAAAATCACTGCGGAGTCCAGAGGTTATGATATTACATTCCTGAATACGACCTCTCCGGATATGTCATATGTAGAGCGTGCGCAGTACAGAGGGTTCGATGGAGTGGCGATTGCCTGCTCGGATTTTTCAGACCCGAAGGTGCAGGAGCTGCTTCACAGCAGCGTGAGGGTTGTTACCGTTGACTACATTGCCGACAACCGCACGGCGGTCGTTTCAGACAATATCGATGGCATGACCCAGCTGATGAACTACATTTTGACCCAGGGTCACAGAAGGATCGCCTACATCCACGGGGATGAGGGCCGGGTGACCAGACAGAGGCTCGTTTCCTATTATTGCTGCATGGAAGAGCATGGGGAGAGCGTCAGGGAGGAATACATAAAACCGGCACTTTACCGGAACCGGGAGCTGGCCTATGAGAAGACAGAGGAGCTCCTTTCCCAGAATGAACCGCCGACCTGCATCCTGTATCCCGATGATGTGGCTGCATTTGGGGGAATGAACGCGATCCGCGCCAGAGGCTTAAGGGTACCGGAGGATATTTCGGTAGCCGGATACGACGGGATTCGCGCACTGCAGTACAGCGAGCCGACACTTACGACGATTCGTCAGGATATGGAGTCACTTGGAAAGCTTGCGGCGGAGAGTCTGATCGCCGAGATTGAGCGCCCGATGCTGACGGCGCCGACGATTCACACAGTCCGCAGCGCATTGCTGGAAGGGCAGACGGTGAGGAAGCTACATTGATTTCCATTACTTTGGATAAAGTAATTGAAATAGATCAAACGATCAAACACACAATTTTATTAAGGAGGAAACAAAATGAGCAAGAAATGGTTAAGCCTGCTGATGGCTGGCGCTATGGTTGCATCGATGGCTGTTCCGGTACTGGCAGAGGAAGAGACCGAGCCGGATAACACGATCACTGGTGATTCTTCCGCAGAAGACGCATTTGTAGTCTGGGGCTGGAACGATGACATCAAGACAATCCTTGACACGGTATTTGCTGAGGCGTATCCGGAAGAGTATTCCAGAATCGTATTCGTAAATACCGGCGGTTCTGATTACTATCAGACCAAGCTGGACGCAGTTCTTGAGGATCCGAGCAACGAGCTGTATCCGGATCTGATGGGCCTTGAGGTTGACTATGTACAGAAGTACACCAACAGCGACTGGCTGCTTTCTGTTACGGACATCGGCATCTCCGAGGATTCCCTGTCGAACATGTATCAGTACAACATCGACCTTGGCACTGACTATGATGGAAACATCAAGGCTCTGTTCTGGCAGGCAACACCGGGCTGCTACGCAGTACGCGCAGACCTGGCTGAGAAGTATCTTGGCACGACCGATCCGGATGAAGTAGCTGCTTACTTCACAGATCTGGACACCATCATTGAGACTGCTGAGATGGTAAACGAAGCATCGGGCGGCACCTGCAAGCTGTTCTCCGGTTATGATGAGATCAAGAGATCCCTCATGAACTCCCGTGAGGTTGGCTTCTATGATGAGAACGATGTGATTACACTTGATGAGAACGTTACGACTTACTTTGAGACCGCGAAGACCCTGTATGATGAGGATCTGACCTACAACACCTCTCAGTGGAGCGCTGACTGGTATGCTAACATGGACGGCGATGGCGAAGAGTCCAACGCAGCTCTTGCATACTTCGGATGCCCGTGGTTCGTATATTGGTCACTGTCTGATACATGGCAGGACAACACCATCCTCGTTGCAGCACAGGATCAGTGCTTCTGGGGCGGCACAGGCCTTGCGGCTACGACCGGATGCTCTGACACCGATCTTGCAGTTCTGATCATGAGCTATCTGACCACCGATACCGACGGTATGGTAGCGATCAATGCTCAGAACTCTGACTTCGTAAACAATACTGCAGCGATCGAAGCTATCGTTGAGAGCGGCGCTTCTGCAGACGGCAATGGTTATATGTACAGCGGAAATGACCAGAACTTCATCGAGTTCTTCCTTGACAAGGCAGACGCGATCGATGCTTCTACTGTAACTGCTGAGGATCAGACCATCCTGTCCCTGCTCGACACCGAGTGCCAGGCATATGTGACTGGTGAGAAGGATCTGGATACCGCTCTGTCAGAACTGACTGCAGCAATCCATGACACCTATTCTTACCTGAGCGTAGAGTAATCAGTACCCCTATCGGAAAACTGAATTTGTAACCTAATGGACGTGCTACTTCTTCTTACAAAGAAGGAGCAGCACATTCTTTCGAAGTGAATATCACCTGACTGTTCGGAACAGCCTTTCTTCTCGTAATTCTGTTGTTCTGAGCTGTTGAACAAAACTCCGCAGCATTCCCGCGGGATGGGAGTTGTTTCCAATGGAGAGCTGCCGCACACAGAATCGCCTGTTGGGTGATGCGGCGCTGCTGTCCTCGATTTTCTTCGAAAATCGGGACATAGCCTGTGTCGTAGATTCGCGGTGTGAGTCTATGACATAATCAGGAGGCATTATGAAAAAGAACAAAAAGAAGAAAGTTACATACGGCAAATATGGCTATTTGTTTATAGCGCCGTTCTTTATTACATACCTGATTTTTCAGTTATGGCCTTTGATCAATACCTTTTATTACAGCACCTTATCCTACTATAAGCGCAACGGCCGCGAGGTCATCAGCTTTGCCGGAATTCAGAACTTCCTGAATATCTTCGGCCTGGCTCCCGGCGAGACCGCTTATGTACTTCAATATCTGAAAAATACCCTGATTATGTGGGGCTTCAACTTCGTTCCGCAGATTCTGGTTTCCCTTCTGATGGCGGTCTGGCTGACGGACACCAAGGTAAAGGTGAAGGGCACCGGAGCAATCAAGGTCATCATATATCTTCCGAGCGTCATCACGGCGGCTTCGGTATCTGTCCTGTTTAAGAACCTGTTTTCACAGTACGGACCGATCACGCTGGCGCTGAAGGATCTTGGAATCCTTTCCCAGAACTTTGATTTCATGTCGAGTGTGGCAGGCAGCCGCGGACTGATTTCTCTGATTCTGTGGTGGATGTGGTACGGCAATACCTCGATCCTGCTGATTTCCGGCGTACTGGGCATCGATCCGGTGCTCTATGAGGCAGCTGATATCGACGGCGCGGGAGGCTGGAAGAAGTTTACGGATATCACGCTTCCTCTGCTGAAGCCGATTCTGCTCTATACACTGGTAACCTCCGCGATCGGCGGCCTGCAGATGTACGATATCCCGGCACTGTTCAACGTGACCGAGACCGGTTATCAGGGACTTCCGAACAATACGACAACGACTATGGCCATGTATATCATGCGTCTGTACAACAGCGATGTCGGAAAAGCGGCAGCGGTTTCCGTGTTCATGTTTGTAGTTACGGTGATTATCAGTTTGATCTTGTTCTTCCTCATGGGTGACAGAGACGAGAGAAAATTGAAAAAAGCCGAAAAGGCGAGAAGAAAGGCGGGTGGTAGATAATGATGACCGATGAAGGCTATATGCGTTCTCTCAGACGGAAGAGAATTTTCCGCACCGTGATATGCATCATTTTCTGCTGCATTTCCCTGCTGCCGTTCGTGATTCTGTGTATGAACGCGACGAGAACATCAGACGCGATCAAGTCTGGTCTGTCTCTGATTCCGTCGACGCATTTTCTGGAAAACTGGAGGAACCTGCTGGCGAAGCAGAATGGTATGCAGATCACACTGCAGAGAGCGACTTTTAACTCGCTTTGCATTACAGTTCCGGGTACGGTTCTTTCCGTGTATTTCTCATCCATGACCGCCTATGGTGTGCATGTGTATGATTTTAAGGCGAAGAAGTTTGCGTGGGCGTTCATCATGGCCGTCATGATGGTACCGAGCCAGATTTCCATCATTGGTTTCTATCGGTTCATGCTTCAGCTTGGTCTGGTTGATACCTATATTCCGCTGATCATTCCGACGATTGCGGCCCCGACGGTAGTCTTCTTCATGAAGCAGTATATGGACAGCATCCTCTCGATCGAGATGATCGAGGCGGCGCGTATCGACGGCTCCGGCGAGCTTCGGACCTTCAACGCAGTTGTCCTGCCGATCCTGAAGCCGGCAGTAGCGACCCAGGCGATCTTCCAGTTCATCGCACAGTGGAACAACCTGTTCACTCCGACGGTTATCTTGACGACGGACTCCAAGAAGACCCTGCCTATGTTCGTACAGCTGCTGAGCTCGAACCAGTTCCGTACCGACTACGGCGTGGTGTATGTAGGTCTGTTCGTAGCCATCATCCCGCTGGTAATCGTTTACCTGATCCTGTCCAAGTACATTGTGGCAGGCGTGGCACTTGGCGGCGTGAAAGGCTGATTGGAAAGCAACTATCTTATCTTCATAATATTTTCTCCATAAAAGCGCCCCGGCAGTTGGACTGCCGGGGTGCTTTTTGGTATATTAATCGGATAGAGGAAAGATCTTCTCCCCTATCCGCTGCGCGGGGCGCGTGCAGCGCAAGCTGCTAATTTCCTTACGCGCCCCTGTGCATAAAAAAAGAAATTCGCTTTAAATTATTTTATGGCGAATTTCTTTTTTGCTAAAAACGAATATCTTGCAATCCAAAACGAGAATAGCACCAACGGCAAAATCTATGATTCCGAAATGACATGTATATACATTTTCTCTATGTCCTCATTCATGCCAACAGGTGTGAGCTTAATTTCCGGGTGCTCATTTGCAAAAACAACAAATAGCTGATGAGCAAATCCTTGCCCCATCCATTGTACCTCATCAAAGTCGATGATTACTTCCTGAAATTTTTCAAGACGGTTACACACTCGCTTTGCCTGTGAACGCGATACAGGATAGGAATCGAAGATATTTTTCATTGGAATAGTGGTTTTTGTGAATCCGCCATCTACATTGGCATACAAATCGAAAACTTCCCGGCTTTCTTTGTGTGAAAAATTGGACAGCGACATAAATACACAGGTTCCAACACGTTCTTTTGAAGCGATATCATTAATAACACTATTGTCATACTTGTTAATCGTAAAAATCTTTCCGCCTGAGATAATATAAAAATCATCCATCATTTTGGAACTAAAAAAAATACCTTCTCCAGAATGATTTTTTGTGTCTGTAGTGAGTTTTCCTTTGAAAAGCTCACAAATAGCATCTTCAAGTGACTCAAAGCAGAAATGATCTTTAATTTTTTTGAAAATGCCTATGCCATCGTCTTCAATAACGGCTATAGTTTTCAAATAATTTTGCTCAATGCGGATGATAAGATTTTCGGCATCAGAATGATCCATAACATTGTTGACCATTTCACTAAAAGTATATGCCCAGATTTGCTGGACATTCTCTGGCAGCAGACTGATATGCGGAGACAAACATGCATTATAAGCATACATATCGGAAAGCAAATCTCCATTACTCCTTTTTAAGTGATATTCATATCTCTGATTGATCAGCTCATACTGATTTCGCTTAACTCTGTGAATAACACCTTCCTTAGCCAACTCATTAATGTAGCGATGCACAGTATTCTGATTGATAGAAAAGGCATCCGATACCGCTTTGGAAATTCCGGAATCTCCCTGATCGATTTTTTCCAGGAGATAGATAATTATGGATTTTTTTTTGTCCTTGTCAAAACGCATATGCTTTTACCTCCCGTGTAAGTTTATTGTTTCATAATTTAAGTAATTTTAGCTTAATATGTCCATTTTGTCAATAAAATATTCGCTTTAAAATGAGAGATATTCGCCATAAAAATAATTAAAGAGAATATCTCGATTGCTAAATACAAGTAATTCGACCGAAATGAAAAAAATACAAGACATTTTCCCGATTCTGTGTTAAAAAAGATAGTAGGAAAAATCGAGAAAATTGGGAGGGCATGATGATACGACTGGAACTGAATGAAAACTGGAAGATGCGGGAAATGAGTGAGGATTATGTCCATGATTCGGAAAGCCGTAAGGAGTATATCCCGGCGGTGGTTCCGGGAACGGTGTATACGGACCTGCTGCGGGAAGGAAGAATGGAGGATCCGTTCTGGAAGGATAACGAGGACGAGGCGCTTCGTCTGATGGATCAGGATTATGAGTATGTGACGAGGTTTGACTGCCCGGAGGAGCTGCTCGCGTGTGAGCGGGTCCTGCTGCACTTTGACGGGGTGGATACGATTGCAGACGTCTATTTGAATGGCAGCCTGCTGGGGTCTCCCTGCAATATGCACCGGATCTGGGAGTATGAGGTGGGCGGAGCCGGAGCCTCCCGGCCATCGCTTTTAAAGCCGCAGGACAATGAACTTCGTGTCATTTTTCACTCACCGACAAAATACATTGCCGAAAAGTATGCCGAACGTCCGACCAGAGGAACGGAGGATGCGATGGATGGCTTCGTGCATATCCGCAAAGCACATTGCATGTTTGGCTGGGACTGGGGTGCGCATCTGCCGGATGCCGGTCTTTTCCGCCCGGTATCGCTGCTCGGCATCGGTGCGGCAAGGATTGACAGCGTGTATGTGACACAGGAGCATATATATGGAAGCCGCGCCATAGATCGTTTGCGCAAAAGCACAGAGACGCAGCCTGCATCCCGCATCAGAAAAGAAAACGGGATGGAAGGTGCTGGCAGTGAAAGAAACGATGCCTGTCCTGCAGGGGATGTAGAGAAGGGGCGGCTGCACTTTGATATTGCGGTGGATCTGAGTGCTGACTCCAGAGAAAAATGTGCAGCACGTTTCGCAGGCGCAGCGGATTCCGGTTCTGCTGCAGTACGCTCTGCAGGTGCTGCGAAGCCCGGTTCTGCTGCAGTATGCTCTGTGAGTGCAGCGGAGCCCGGTTCTGCTGCAGTACGCTCTGCAGATGTTGAGGAGCTCGCTTCTTCATTTGAATATGAATATCGCGTGACGGTGACGGGACCGGGTGGACAGACATGGAGCGTGACTTCCGTCAGTCCGGAGGTGGAAGCAGAGATCGACGAGCCGAAGCTCTGGTGGCCGAACGGATATGGCAGGCAGAATCTGTACACGGTTTCAGTGGAATTATTTGAGAAGAGCGCGCCGAACCATTCGGATGCGATTCTGCTCGACACCTGGACGCGACGCATCGGCCTTCGCACTCTGACGATGCACCGGGAAAAGGATCAGTGGGGCGAATCGTTCGCCTGCCAGGTCAATGGTGTGGATATTTTTGCGATGGGCGCGGATTATATTCCGGAGGATCATCTTCTCGGACGTGTGACGCCGCAGACGACGCGCACTCTTCTGGAGAAGGCGAAGTGGGCGAACTTTAATTCTATCCGCGTCTGGGGCGGTGGCTACTATCCGGACGACTGGTTTTACGACGCCTGCGATGAGATGGGACTTGTCGTGTGGCAGGACTTTATGTTTGCCTGCGCGGTCTATGACCTGACGCCGGAATTTGAGGCGAATATCCGCGCGGAATTTGCGGATAATATCAAGCGGCTGCGCCATCATGCGAGCCTGGGGCTCTGGTGCGGCAACAATGAGATGGAATCCTTTGTCGACGATCGCAACAGCTGGGTGTCGAAGCCGCAGGAGGTGCGGGATTATCTGTTTATGTATGAGCGGGTCATCCCGGAGGAGCTGGCCAAATACGATCCGCAGACCTTTTACTGGCCGTCCAGCCCGTCATCAGGCGGGAGCTTCGACGATCCGCGCGATCCGAACCGGGGCGATGTTCATTACTGGGAGGTCTGGCACGGCGACAAGCCGTTTACGGAATACCGGAAGTTTTATTTCCGCTATCTGTCCGAGTTCGGCTTCCAGTCATTCCCGGCTATGAAAACGATCGAGCAGATCAGCGACGACCCGGCGGATTATAATATTTTCTCTTATATCATGGAAAAGCATCAGCGCAACGGCAGCGCGAATGGAAAGATAATGAACTACATGCAGCAGACCTACCGCTACCCGTCCGACTTTCAGACGGTGCTGTACGCGTCGCAGCTGCTGCAGGCGGACGGCATCCGCTATGGCGTCGAGCATTTCCGCCGGAACCGCGGGCGCTGTATGGGCGCGGTTTACTGGCAGCTCAACGACTGCTGGCCGGTAGCGTCCTGGTCGTCGATTGATTATTGCGGCCGCCTGAAGGCTCTGCACTACTACGCAAAGCGCTTCTTTGCGCCGCTGATGATCTCCTGCGAGGAGCAGGGACTGATGACATCCGGCAAGGATCTGGTGCGCGAGCATTTTGAATTTGAAAAATCCATCCGCCTCAATGTGGCAAATGAGACCATGCGGGATGAGACGGTGACTGTTCGCTGGGCACTGCGTAGCCCATCTGCAGAGATTCAGAAAAGCGGTGAGACGGTCGTGCTGGTTCCGGCGCTTACGAGCGTCTGGCTGGATAAAATCGAATTTCCGGATGCGGACATTTACCGCGACTATATCAGCTATGAGCTGGAAAAAGACGGGGAAATCATTTCAGACGGAACGGTGATTTTCTCTTATCCGAAATACTTCCGCTATGAGGATCCGCAGCTTTCCTGCCGGGTTATCGGGGATGAAATCGAGGTGACAGCTTCGGCCTACGCGAAGAGCGTCGAGATTCGCAATGAGAACGAGGATCTGATTCTCTCAGACAATTATTTTGACATGAATGCAGGGACAAAACGCGTGAAAATCCAGAGCGGGGATGTTTCAAAGCTGCGGTTGCGGAGCGTGTATGATATCCGATGATGGGTCTGTGTGGAAGCCGCGCTGTTGGAAATTCGTGCAAAGCACAAAGGCGCGGTTCCGACCTCGATTTCCGGTGGAAATCGGGACATTGCCTGCATACAGGTTTTAATAACAGAGTGGAGGTTATTTATGTATAAGGTTGAGCTTAAGTTTAATGACAGTTTACTGTCACCGGCTGAAAAGAAAAAACTCTACGAGCAAACGGATTGTATTTTTGAGGAAGAGGATTTAAAACGGGCGGATTGTGAACCAGGAAAGAGAGTATATCTGGACCAGGGGCGTTCGCAGGATTATGGACATTTTTGGGCAGCCATTTTCGCTCTTAAGAATTCTGAATGGATTACGGGACATTTACAGGAGTGTTTTTGGTATAATGGAAGTGAGAAAGAAAATCTGATCACTGAGTTTATGAGGGTGTAAAAGCGATGGATAGCACTCAGAGAAAGGGGATTCACTTTGATTTGGATACAGCTTCTCTACAGCAGTACTATCCGGGAGGCGACTGGCATAATGCTTACTATGATGTGCGGATGTTTTTTGAAGAGCATGGTTTTGAACATATTCAGGGGTCAGGTTACCATTCAATAAAGGCAATGTCTGAATCAAAAGCCATGGCTATTATCTATCAAATGACAAAAACATTCCCCTGGTTGAATTATTGTGTATCAGTCTGTACAATTGCAGATGTTCCTGTGATGTACGATATTACCCATGTATTTGAAAAAGAGGCCTCGCGCCTGGACAATTGTA
Organism: Lachnospiraceae bacterium; assembly: GCA_021199475.1. Taxonomy (GTDB): domain Bacteria; phylum Bacillota; class Clostridia; order Lachnospirales; family Lachnospiraceae; genus Choladousia. Next base: position 25,189 of record JAJQHZ010000105.1, on the reverse strand, counting down.
AACAACAATAAGTTTGGCGTTTACTTTTTCTTATTTTTTGCAGAGTTGTCATCCTTCTCCTCGTCGGACGGCCCAAGCACGCGCGCGACGAGCTCCATCGCGTAAATCAGGACCGGGATTACGACGGTGCAGACGATGGAAGCCATCAGCAGATTCTGTGCCTGCGGGCTTGAACTGAATGCGAGTATCAGAGTAGTGACATACATACCGACCAGTAAGATTACGCCGACCATAGCGGCAACGCGTTTTAGCTTCTGGAATTTTTTCATAGGAAGGACTCCTTTCTGGTTTGCGTCAAAACGTACTATAACAAAAATATTGCAAAAAGGAAAGAGCAGTTTTATAAAAATTATCGGTGACCATTCAGAATTGCATGCGGCTATAAACACAGCTTATAACCGGCTATAGTCAGAAAGAATTTGACGAATTTGCGTTTCTGGTTTATGATGAATCACACAGGAATGCAGCCCGGGTACATCGGAACAATCAGACGTGGATCCGGAGAGCATTTTGAAAACGATTGACAAAGCGAAACTATTTAAAACGAGGAGGAATTTATTATGAAAAGAACAATTGCGAAGTTACTGGCACTGAGTCTGGCAGTTACTGCTGTGGCGGGTCTCTCGGTCACCGCGTCTGCGGACGAGGACAATGTGATTACGGTGGCGGCTTCTTCTACTCCGCATGCGGAGATCCTGGAGGCGGCCCGTGAGACTCTGGAAGCAGAGGGATGGGAGCTGGAAGTAGAAATCTTTTCCGATTATATCCAGCCGAACACAGTCGTAGATGAAGGTGAGATTCTGGCGAACTATTTTCAGCATATCACCTATCTGAATGAATTCAATGAAGAGTATGGCACAGATCTTGTGAGTGTGGCAGGGATCCATTATGAGCCGTTCGGTATCTATCCGGGAACCAAGTCGAGTCTGGATGAGCTCGAAGACGGCGATGTGATCGCGGTACCGAACGACACGACGAATGAGGCCAGAGCGCTTCTGCTGCTGGAAGCAAACGGTGTGCTGACATTGAGTGAGGATGCCGGTCTGACGGCGACCGTCAATGACATTGAATCCTACAGTGTCGAGGTGGAGATTCTTGAGGTGGAGGCAGCGCAGGTTTCACAGTATACTTCTGAAGTGGCGCTTGTAGTCCTGAACGGCAATTATGCTCTGGAGGCAGGCCTTTCTGTATCGGAGGATGCGATCGCGTATGAGAGTTCTGATTCTGAAACAGCCGCAGCGTATGTGAATGTCATCGCTGTAGCGGCCGGCAATGAGGACAATGCAGGCGTACAGGCTCTGGTGGAGGTTCTGCAGTCTGATGAGATCAAGGATTACATCAACGAGACCTATGACGGCGCGGTGCTTCCGTATGAGGAGACAGCAGAGGAAGAGGCAGTTGAGGAAGCCGAGACCGAAGCAGTGACGGAGTAAGTTCGTTTTATAGGTGCAGATGCCGCAGTTGGAGCCTGGATGAAAGGACATTCGTCCGGCATCAGAAACAGATGCGAGACATTGAAATGGAGACAAAGAGGACCGCTCCCCTGGAGGCAGGAAGGGCGGTCTTTTCTTATGTACACGGGCGCGATTGGAAAATAGCAGCTTTGCTGCTCGCGCCTGGCACAGCGAAAAGGACAAGAGGACTCCCCCTATCCGATTGATTTGAGAAAAAACTGTTTTTTTTCAGCGATTAGCAAAAAATTACCGTGCAGTTCAAGAGTATGTGTGGTACAATGTGCGTGAGCTACGAGCCGTGCGACAGATAGGAAAGAGACAGATTCGACACGCTTGCGCGAACGGAGCACGGCTATGTGAAATAATGGAAACCGCGCAACAGAGTTGCAGTATCGTTCTCGAGTTGCTGTGCATTTCACACAATAGATTTAGAAAACGAATGGAGTTGCTATGGAACCTATAATCAAAATACAGAATCTGGACAAGGAGTTCCGGCAGAAAAATACGGAGGTGCATGCACTCAAAAATGTCAGCCTGGACATTTACAAGGGCGACATTTATGGGATTATCGGGATGTCCGGTGCCGGAAAGAGTACGCTGGTGCGCTGCCTGAATTTTCTGGAGCGGCCGACCGCCGGGACGGTCTATATAGACGGGCAGGATCTGTCGGCGCTTTCGGACAAGGCGCTGAGGGAGATGCGCAAGGATATCGGCATGATTTTTCAGCATTTCAATCTGCTGATGCAGCGGAGCGTGCTGGACAATGTCTGTTTTCCGATGGAGATCGCAGGTGTGAAAAAGTCTGAGGCGCGGAAGAAGGCGCTGGACTATCTGAAAATTGTCGGTCTGGAGGAGAAGGTGAACGCTTACCCGGCACAGCTTTCCGGCGGGCAGAAGCAGCGCGTGGCGATTGCCCGTGTGCTGGCGTCGGATCCGAAAATCCTGCTCTGCGACGAGGCGACGAGCGCCCTCGACCCGCAGACGACGAAGTCGATCCTCCAGCTTTTGAAGGAGATCAACCGGGAGTACGGCATCACCATCGTTGTCATCACGCATGAGATGGCAGTCGTGCAGGAAATCTGTACGCATGTGGCCATCATCGACCAGGGCAATCTTGTGGAGCATGGTACGACGGAGGAAATCTTCCTTGCCCCGAAGTCGAAGGAGGCAAAGCGCCTGATTTATCAGGGCTATGAGAATGTCACAGAGATGAAAGGGAAGAAGTGTGTGCGCATTGTCTTCTCCGAGAACTCTTCCTTTGAGCCGGTCATCGGCAATATGGTATTGGCGTTCAAGTCGCCGGTCAACATCCTTTACGCGAACACACGGAATCTGAACGGCGTCGCGAAAGGAGAGATGGTGCTGCAGCTGCCCGAGGACGAGCAGCTGGGCGAAAAAATGATCGCATGGCTGAAAAATGCGAGACTTTCGGTAGAGGAGCTGGAGAATTATGTTGGATAGCAAAACAATCACAATGATTATCGAGGGCGTCGGCGAGACGATGTGGATGACCTGTATGTCTACTTTGTTTGGTTACATCATTGGTCTGCCGCTTGGGGTCGTGCTGACGGTGACCGGTGCGGACGGAATCAAACAGAACCCGCTTGTCTATAAAATACTGGATGTGATCACAAATCTGCTGCGGAGTGTGCCGTTCCTGATCCTGATGATCACGATCCGGCCGCTGACAAGGCTGATCGTCGGGAAAAGCTACGGCGCCACGGCGACGATCGTACCGCTTACCGTGGCGGCTGCGCCTTACATTGCCCGCATGGTAGAATCCTCTCTGAAGGAGGTGGACCGCGGCGTGATCGAGGCGGCGCAGAGTATGGGCGCGAGTGTGTGGGAAATCATCCGCAAGGTATTGATTCCGGAGGGGCGCACGTCTCTGGTCGTGAACGCGACCATCGCCATGACGACGATCCTCGGATATTCCGCAATGTCCGGTGCCTGCGCGGGCGGCGGCCTGGGAGATATTGCCCTGCGCTATGGCTATCAGCGCTGGCAGCCGAAGGTTCTGATGGTGACGGTCGTGCTGCTGGTCATTCTGGCGCAGCTCATCCAGATGATCGGGATGTTTATTTCCAGAGTCATCGACCGGCGGCGCGTGTAAGGAGGAAGTGTATTGAAGCAGTTTAACACGATTGCCACTTGTTTTCCGGACAGGCATTATATGGTAGATACCTCTGAGCGTATACAGCAAATTATAGATTAATTGATTGAACAGAACAGGTATTTTACCATTAACAGAGCCAGACAGTATGGGAAAACAACCACGCTTTCCAGATTGAAGACCGGACTAAAAAATAAATACTATGTGGCAAAAATTTCATTCGAAGGCTTGGGTGAAACCGCAAAATCAGAGAGCCGCTTTGTTGGGATGTTTGTTGATGAGGTAAAAAAACAGCTGGCTATGACGAAAATTTCGGAAAAGCTGCTTGATGGGTGGAGTGCGCCTTTTTATGATGAAGGCTTAGGAGCAATTGATATGTCGATTGTAAAATTAAGCCGGAGAATTACGGAATTATGTGCGAATAGTGATCGTGATATCATACTTTTGATTGATGAGGTGGATGAAGTCTCAAATAATGAACTTTTTCTTAGTTTTCTGGGTATGCTGCGAAAAAAATATTTAAGTGCATTAGACGGTGAGGACAGCACCTTTAAAAGTGTGATTCTGGCAGGTGTTTATGACATTAAGAACCTTCAGAATAAGATCCGCCCGGAACTGGAGCATCAATATAACTCTCCTTGGTCTGTCCCGATTCGCAACGCGAATCGAGGACGTAGGCCCGCCCTTCGCCGCAGGCGAATTAAAATGGCGGGCTCTCCTTGGAACATCGCTGCAGATTTTACGGTTGATATGTCTTTTCACGCGGATGAAATCGAAGTGATGCTGAATGAATATCGCACAGACTATGCACTTGATTTTGATACGGCATGGTTTTCAAAGCAGATATATGCGTATACATCTGGCTATCCGTTTCTGGTGTCCAGAATGTGCTGGCTTTTAGATATAAGAGTGAGCACAGAACCTGATTTCGGCACAAAACAGGCTGCATGGACCCGGGAGGGGTTTCAAAGAGCGGTAAAACTCATCCTGAAAGAGCAAAATACACTGTTTGATGGCTTGAATAAAAAGCTGGATTCGAATAAAAAGCTGAAAGCTCTGGTATATCAGATTGTGGTTTGCCGGGAGAATATTCCATTCAATTTGAATGACAATCTGATAAAGCTGGGGGAAATGTTTGGGTGGTTTAAGGAATGCAATGGCATGACCGCGATATCAAACCGTATTTTTGAGACGATTATTTGTGACAAGCTTCTGCAGGAGAGGACGACAACGCAGATTTATAGGGCAGCTGACCTGGAAAAATATCAGCTGAGAACGGCTGATGCGCTGAATATGGATTCGATAATTGAGCGGTTTGCCGAACATTATAAGAGCCTGTATGCGGATCGTACCATTGATTTTCTGGAAAATGAGGCAAGGATGATATTCCTTACGTTCCTAAAGCCAATCATTAACGGCAGCGGGAATTACTATATGGAAGCGGAGACGTTTGATAAGACCAGAACAGACATTGTTGTGGATTACCGCGGACATCAGTATGTGATTGAAGCAAAGGTCTGGCATGGAGAAAGCTACGAGCAGGCCGGTCGTGAGCAGCTTTGCGGTTATTTGAAACGATATAATCTGCCAACTGGATGGCTTATCAGTTTTTGCTTTAATAAAAGCAAGGAAAAACTGATTGGCACTCATACGGTAGAGATGGATGGAAAAACTATTCGGGAGACGGTATTATAGAAGGAGAACGTATCAATGGATCGTATTTTCCAGGCTTTGCAGGATCAGGGTGTGAATCCTGCACTTTTGGATGCAATCACAGAATTTCGAAACCGGTTTCAGGAGGAAGACGGCTCTGCTGCGGAAACGCCCCCTCGCATCCGCTCGGCGGCAGAACGCGCCGCCAATAAGAAAAACGCTGCGCGTTTGGGCGGCGCTGCACAGGCACGTATTGTACCGCCGACGCTGCCATATTATGGGCGCGAGACGTTTGAAATGGCGGCTTCGGCCCTTTTGCAGGGGGAAAATATTCTCCTGACCGGTACGAAGGCGACGGGAAAAAATGTGCTGGCGGAGAATCTGGCCTGGGTGTTCGGGCGGCCGTCCTGGAACATTTCGTTTCATGTCAATATGGACAGCAGTGCCCTGATCGGCACGGACACGTTCCGTAATAATGAAGTGCAGCTGCGCACCGGTCCGGTCTACGACTGTGCGGTGAACGGCGGATTTGGCATTTTTGATGAAATCAATATGGCAAAAAATGATGCGGTCTCCGTGCTTCACGCGACGCTGGATTACCGCCGCATCCTCGATGTGCCGGGATATGAAAAGGTTCGCCTTCATGATGCGGCCCGCTTCATCGGAACTATGAATTATGGATATGCCGGGACAAGGGAATTGAACGAAGCGCTGGTGTCGCGGTTCCTGGTGATTGAGATGCCGCCTGTGACCGAGGAATCGCTGCATTTTATTCTGACAGAGACTTTTCCGGATTTTACGCAGGAAGGACTGCGGCAGATCTGCGGTCTGTTTCTGGATCTGCAGACGAAAGCGAATAACAATGAGATCTCCACGAAGCCGCTTGACCTGCGCGGGCTGATCGGTGCGCTGAAGACGGTGCGTGCCGGGCTCGCCCCGCGGCTTGCGGTGCGGATGGGAATCGTGAACAAGACGTTTGACCTGTTTGAGCGGGAGCTGGTAGAGGACATTGTGATGACGAGAATCCCGGAGAGCTGGACGCCGGGGGATGTGTTTTTATTGGGCTGATCATCTGCGGGGCGTTTGTTTTGAACGGATTGAATCAGGAGGCAGACGGCTGAGAATGTGGCCACAGTTTCATTTTCATGAGATGATGGGTGGTTTACAGGCTTCGACAGACAATGCGGAGGAATTTTTGTGACATATGACGATGCGGATTTCCAGATAGAATTGGAAAACCGATTGCGCAATCTGATGTGGACCATCAGCGGAGATTACGCGCTGGATACGAAGCTGGATGTGGAATCGTACGAGCGCTCGAAATACATTTCCCTTTACGATGCGGTTAAGCAGGGAGCGTTCGCGCGCTTCTTTGATAAAAATGAATTTGCGCTTTATCTGGTGAAAAAGGTTTATCTGGGGGCAGATGAGCGGCCGCTTGCGGAGCTCTCTCAGCTCTGCGTGGATGCCGCCACCTGGCAGCTGGTGACGGCGGAGCGCCCGGGCGTGCCCGAGCTGCGGCAAAAAGCGTTTTCGGATCTGCTGGAGCACTCGTTTCACAAAATGAGCGCCTCGCTGCCGGGGCGCGTGAAAATCGCCTGGATAAAATACAACCTGTATGGGGACTGCGGCGGGGAAAAGCAGATACGGGAGAGCGTGCGGCGGATCCGGGCACTGGAGAATTCCTTCGATACGATCGATATCATCCGCACGGTCGATACCCTGTACAACACTTTGATTGATAAAAGCTTTGAGCGGAAGCATGGCGGCCTGGAGCAGGTCCTTTCTGTGACGATTGAGGATCTGCAGGAATTTGACTGGAGCGATTTTCTCAAAGAAGAGATTTCGGAGGATATGCTGGATCAGTATTTCAGCCAGATGAACCAGATGGTCACGACGCTGAGGGAGGAGCCGGACGAGGAGCCGGAGGTACCGCCCCAGGCGAAGCGGAAAGTGATAGTGATCGATGAAAAAGCGGTCGAGAAAATGCACTCCTACATGGAACTGAATTTTGGCCGGTCGTATCTGACAAAGAGGGAGCAGGAGCAGAGGAATGCAAGGCTCTGCCGCGGTGCGCACGCGGACTGCAGTCTGTATGACACCGAGGGCATTCTGGAGAATCCGGTTCTCTCCAACGCGCAATACGTCAATGCGAGACGATATGCGGAAAAGAACCGGGTGCATTTTCGCAATCACCAGCATCTGATTGCCCGCAATGTTGAGCAGCTGACGGATGAGCTGAGGCGCTCCCTGAACCGGCGCAGCGAGCCGGAGCCGCAGGACGCCTATGCGGGAACAATTGTTCCGCGTCGGCTGTGGCAGATTGGACGGAAGGAGACACCCGGACGGTTGTTTACGAAGACGCAGCGCCGCAGCAATTCGGAGTTTGCTGTAGATATTCTGATTGATGCGAGCGGTTCTCAGAGCGACCGGCAGAGCGATGTCGCGATGCAGGCCTTTATTCTGGCCGAGGCGCTTTCCGCCAATCAGATTCCACTGCGGATTACGAGCTTCTGTACCTTCTGGGATTACACCGTGCTGCAGCGCTTCCGGGACTACGATGCGCCGCGCCGGGACAACCGGAAGCTTCTGAACTTCGTGGCTTCCTCGAACAACCGGGACGGTCTGGCCATCCGCGCGGCGGGAGACTCGCTTCTGCGGCGGGAGGAGGAAGGGAAAATACTCGTTGTGCTCAGCGATGGGAAGCCGAATGATATCATCGTCAACCGCCCGAACAGCCGCAATCCCCGCCCTTATTATGGGGATTACGCAGTGCAGGATACGGCCTTTGAGGTGAGGAAGCTGCGCGGCGCAGGCGTCTGTGTGCTCGGTGTGTTTACCGGAAAGGAGTCGGAGCTCGCGGCGGAAAAAAGGATTTTCGGGAAGGATTTTACCTACATCCGTGATATATCCGGGTTCGCGCGGGTCGTCGCCAGGTATCTGCGGCGGCTGCTCGAAGAAGACGGGGCGGATTTTTGAAGGATTGTCGGAAAGTGCCGGAAAGAGATTCAGCACGATTACTGAGGGAAGTAGCTGTAAGCCTTGAAAAAAAGCGACATGAGAAAATATATCCTTTGATGTATTTACAACAGAAATAAAAACGAATATAATAATCCGGATTTGAAAAAATGATGAATGATTCAGAATTGCATCCAAACGAAGGGACAGGTAAGGAGCAGGCACAGGGCCGCAAGAACAGATCTGCAGACGGCTGTTCTGAATTGAAATAATGAAAAATAACAGGAGGAATGGAAAAATGGCAGATTCAACATGCAGCAGCGCAGCCAGCTGCGACAGAGAAAGCTGTGAGGGATGCCCGAGCGCGAATGGAGGGCAGCCGGAGAGCATGCAGGAGGAGATGAACGCGTATTCGGATGTGAAGCACGTGATCGGTGTCGTGAGCGGAAAGGGCGGCGTCGGCAAATCTATGGTGACTGCTTCGCTTGCGAATCTGCTGGCGTCGAAGGGCTATCGCGTCGGGATTATGGATGCGGATATTACGGGACCGTCGATTCCGAGAATGTACGGGATGACCGGCCTGGCCGAGGCGGACGATTCGGGCATCTATCCGCGGCTGACGGACAATGACATCAAGGTGATTTCCATCAACCTTCTGCTCTCCAATCCGGAGGACCCCGTGATCTGGCGCGGACCGATTCTGGCCGGGCTGGTGAAGCAGTTCTGGCACGACGTCATCTGGGGCGAGCTGGATTACCTGCTCGTGGATATGCCGCCCGGAACCGGTGACGTTCCGCTGACTGTATTTCAGTCACTTCCTGTCGATGGCATTTTTGTCGTGACCACGCCGCAGGATCTGGTGAAGATGATCGTGAAAAAAGCTTTCAATATGGCGGAAGCGATGCACATCCCGGTGCTTGGTCTGATCGAGAATTACAGTTATCTCATCTGCCCGGATTGCGGAAAGAAAATCCCGGTATTTGGCGAAAGCCGGATTGAAGAAGTGGCAAAGGAGATGGGGATTCTGGTCGCCGGGAAAATGCCAATTGATCCGAAGCTGTCCGAGCTCACCGAGGCGGGCGCGTTCGCGCAGGCTGAGAACCCTTATCTGGAGGCGGCGTATGCGGCTCTGCAGATTTTAAGCGTCAAGGATTGATAAATTACTCCTGTGGCAGCCTGTTCTCCCGGAGAAGGGAAAGCTTTTCTGCAAAAAAGGAAAGTTCATTTTAGAAAAACAATTAGCAACAGCATTGACATTCCATTTGGCGAGTGTTATAGTTGGAAAATAAATATAGGCGTAACGATCCTGAACGGCGGGCCGCTGTTTTGGATTGTTACAGACAGATAGAGGTTGCGTGGTTCATCAGTACAGAATCGGATGCGTTCAGGCGCAGAGGAAGATTGTGGAAAGGGAAACACGCCGAAGGAGGGCAGCCGCCTGAGACTGCTTTTCTGGGCATATGGTGAAGAACCATATGACTGTCATCGCCGGGGCGATGGAGAGCTATCTTGAAGAATGAAATGCGAATTCTTTGGGACTGCTCGCCAGTCCCTTTGCTGTGTATAGAAGGAGAGCCGCGCATGGAAAAACGCCATTCGGCGATGCGCGGTACCGTTCTCGATTCACTTTGTGAATCGGAACATTGCCTGCATAAAAAGCGATGCAGGACAAGATAAGGAGGATGAATATGGCTATTTTTAAGGGAGCGGGAGTCGCGATTGTTACACCGATGCACGAGGACGGCACGGTTAATTATGAAAAGATGGGCGAGCTCGTGGAGATGCAGATTGCGGGCGGTACAGATGCGATTATCGTATGCGGTACGACCGGTGAGTCCTCCACACTTTCTCATGAGGAGCATCTTGACGTGATCCGCTATGTGGTGGAGAAGACGGCGAAGCGCATTCCGGTCATCGCAGGCACCGGGTCGAATTCGACGGAGACCGCGATTTATCTTTCGACGGAAGCAGAGAAAATGGGCGTGGACGGCCTGCTGTTGGTGAGTCCGTATTACAATAAGGCGACGCAGAATGGCCTGAAGCAGCATTATTCGAAAATCGCGGCATCGGTTTCACTGCCGATCATCCTTTACAATGTGCCGAGCCGTACTGGCTGCAACATTCTGCCGGAGACGGTAGTATGGCTGGTAAAGAATGTGGAAAATATTGTTGGTGTAAAGGAAGCGTCCGCGAACATCGAGCAGATCGCAAAGCTGATGAGCCTTGCGGGCGGCGAGGTGGATCTGTATTCCGGCAACGATGCGGAGATTGTGCCGATCATGTCTCTTGGCGGCATCGGTGTGATTTCGGTTCTGTCCAACATCGCACCGCGCCAGACGCACGAGATTACGGAAGCATTTTTCAATGGCGATGTAAAGAAGAGCTGCGAGCTTCAGCTGAAAGCGATTGATCTGATCGAGGCGCTTTTCTGCGAGGTGAACCCGATCCCGGTCAAAAAGGCGCTGAACCTGATGGGCATGGAGGTCGGTCCTCTGCGCGCACCGCTGTTTGAGATGGAAGAAGCGAACGCGGCACGGCTCGAGAAGGCGATGAAGGAGTACGGAGTGCTCTGAACCGGCTAGTGAGAGAAGAGCGGGAAGCGTCTGCCGGGAAAACGGTGTGAAGTCCGCCGGAAGAAGAATGAGCAGCGTCTGCCGGAAAAAACGGTGTGAAGTCCGCCGGAAGAAGAATGAGCAGTGTCTGCCGGGAAAAACGGTGTGAAGTCTGCCGGAAGAAAAATGAGCAGAGTCTGCCTGAACAATATGTTGCAGAATAATAAACAAATAACGGTTAAGAGGTATCGATCATGGTAAGAATCATAATGAGCGGCTGCTGCGGCCATATGGGGCGCGTGGTGACCGAGATTGTAGAGGAACAGGAGGGCATGGAAATTGTAGCCGGTTTTGACGTGTATGATTCCGGCGACCGCCCTTACTCGGTGTTTGCTTCCCCGGCTGACTGCGATGTGGAAGCGGACGTGGTGATTGATTTTTCATCTGTGAAGGCTCTGGACGGCCTGCTGGCTTACTGTGTGGAAAAGCAGGTTCCGGCGGTGCTTTGCACGACGGGCTATTCACAGGAACAGCTGGACGCGATTACAGCTGCGTCGAAACAGGTGGCTATTTTGAAGTCTGCGAATATGTCCATGGGCATCAATCTTTTGCAGGCATTGATCAAGGAAGCTGCGAAGGTGCTTGCCCCGGCGGGGTTTGACATTGAGATTGTGGAAAAGCATCACAATCGCAAGCTGGATGCGCCGAGCGGCACGGCAATTGCGCTGGCGGACAGCATCAACGAGGCGATGGACGGCGCATATGAATACACGTATGACCGCAGTCAGGAGAAAAAACGCCGCGACAAGTCAGAAATCGGTATCAGCGCGGTGCGTGGCGGTACGATTGTTGGGGAGCACGAGATTATTTTCGCGGGGCTCGACGAGGTAATTGAATTCAAACACACCGCATATTCGAGAAGTATTTTTGCGAAGGGCGCGGTGCAGGCGGCGGCATTTTTAGCAGGAAAACCGGCCGGCTATTATGGGATGAGTGATGTGATTCAGCTGTAAGTATGATAAGCAGCGCAAAGAAGAGAAAGTACCTCTCCAAATGAGATGCATTCTGCGGCGGCCGGAAGTTCTGTTGAAACAAGATGCCGGTTGTGAGTGTGTTGTACGGTGGGATGCTTATGGTTATGACAGAAAGACAGAATTAAGAGAAGTAAGGAGAGCCGCGCAATAAAAATCGCTTCGCGATTGGCGCGGTACCGTTCTCGATTCACTTTGTGAATCGGAACATGGCCTGCGTCCTGCACCGTAAACGATGCAGGACAGGAAGTGGAGGATGTTTCACAATGAAAAAGGTAGTGAAGTTTGGCGGCAGCTCTCTGGCGAGTGCGGAACAGTTCCGCAAAGTCGGGGCAATTATTCATGCGGAGAAGGAACGCAGGTATGTGGTGCCGTCAGCACCGGGAAAACGGTTTTCCGGGGATACGAAGGTAACGGATATGCTCTATGACTGCTATCATGCAGCGGGCAGACAGGATATCAGCCAGAAAATCGCGGCAATCGCGGCACGGTATCAGGAAATTATTGATGGCCTTGGGCTGGAGCTGGATCTGACGGAAGAATTTGAGACCATAAAAGAGCGGTTTGAGGAGCAGGCGGGCAGTGACTACGCGGCATCGCGCGGCGAATACCTCAATGGTCTGGTCATGTCGGCTTATCTTGGATTTCCATTCGTAGATGCGGCAGAGGTCGTCTGCTTTGATGAGGATGGAGTTTTTGAGCCGGAGCGGACCAACGATGTCATGAAAGCGCGGCTGGAAGGCGTGCAGACAGCGGTCATTCCGGGCTTTTACGGGGCAATGCCGGACGGGAGCATCAAGACATTTTCCCGCGGCGGCTCGGATATTACCGGCTCGATCGTGGCCCGCGCGGTACACGCAGATCTCTACGAGAATTGGACGGATGTCTCCGGATTTTTGCTCTGCGATCCGAAAATTGTGAATGATCCGGCGACCATTGAGACCATCACCTACCGCGAGCTGCGCGAGCTTTCCTACATGGGTGCGACGGTGCTGCATGCGGACGCAATTTTCCCACTTCGCAAAGAGGGCATTCCGGTCAACATCCGGAACACGAACCGCCCGCAGGATCCGGGTACCCTGATTGTCGAGAACACCTGCCGTCAGCCGACCTATACCATCACAGGCATCGCCGGAAAAAAGGGCTTCTGCGCGGTCACCATTGAGAAGGATCAGATGAATTCGGAGATTGGCTTTGGCCGCAAGGTGCTGCAGGTATTTGAGGAGAACGGCATTTCGTTCGAGCACGTGCCGTCCGGTATTGACACCTTTTCAGTAATTGTTCATCAGAGTGAGTTTATGGAAAAAGAGCAGAGCGTCATTTCCGGTCTTCACCGCGCGGTCAATCCGGACATGCTTGACCTGGAGTCCGACCTCGCGCTGATTGCGGTCGTCGGCCGCGGCATGCGCGCGATGCGCGGCACCGCCGGCAGAATTTTTTCCGCGCTGGCTCACGCGAACATCAATGTCAAAATGATCGATCAGGGCTCCAGCGAGCTGAACATCATCATCGGTGTGAGAGACGACGACTTCGAGCGAGCCATCCGCGCGATTTATGATATCTTTGTGCTGACACATATGTAATGCTGTTTCTTTTTTGCCAGAGCATGCAGGCGATGCGCACAGGAAGAGGGGAGCCGTGCTATGGAACAGTGGGATTTTCAGACATTTGCATATGTAAAAGAAGGAGACGGCGCAGTAATCCTGCGCTGTTTTTCGCGTGATGGAAAGGTGGCAGTTCCGGAACAGATCGACGGACTGCCTGTGCGGGAGCTTGCACCGTATGCCTTCTCCGCGCACATGGATGCAAGAATGATGGCGGATGGGATACGGGATGGAAGGGTGCGCCTGTTTCCTTATGAGAGTGATGAAAGAACAGAAGCATGCGGCGACAGACTGGAAGAACTCATCCTTCCTGCGACGCTCCGGCGTGTCGGGCGGTATTGTTTTTACAATTGCGGACATTTGCGCCGACTGGAATTTCCGGGCGATTTAATTGACTGGGGGAGCGGCGTATTTAACGGATGCCGCCATGTAAAAGAGATTTGCCTGAATGCGGAGCCGGACGAGCGAACCGGATTGAAGCAGGTGCTTGACGAGCTGCCGGAGGAGTTGACTGTCGAGTTTATCCTAAAAAACAGAAAAAATTTAGGGAGAGATTTACACACGGGTTCAAATCGATTAGAAGTGAATGCATCGGAGGCACATAGACCGGGATCAGACTCTCTGGATGAAGGATGTACCGCTCGTCTGGTTTTTCCGGAATTTTATGAAGAAGGGGTGGAGAATACCCCCGCCCGCATTCTGGAGACTCATGTCCATGGTACGGGCATTCGCTACCGCAATTGCTTTCAGAACAGAAGGTTTGACTTTGCTTTGTATGACACTCTGTTTCCCTATGCTCTGGCACAGGAAAACGAGAATTTGCTGACGGAGCTAGTGCTTGCGCGGCTGCGTGTTCCGTACCGGCTGGAGCCTGCAGCCAGAGCGAATTATGAGAATTATATAAAATCACACCTGTTCCTGTTTGGAAAGCATTTTCTGGAGAAGAAAGATACAGAAGGATTACAATGGTATCTGGAGCGGTTTGCTGGTCCAAAGGATTCAGGAAAACTTTTGGATGACTTGTCTTCCTTCGCTGTACAGCGAAATGATCCGCTTTCTCAGAGTCTGATAATGGATTTTCAGCGAAAAAATGAACCGGCACCGAAGCGCAGGAAGCGGCTGGAATTATAGATGAATTTTCTTAAATTTTAATTTGCACTTGCATGATTATGCTATTTCCATTATAATAAAATTATTGCACCAAAGATAAACTATGGAGAAGTTACCAGAAAAAATATCGGTAGTTTACGGAGGTGTAAGAATGCGACAAAAACAGAGCAGACAGAACCGCAAAAAGAACAGCAGCAAGAGTAAGAACAGGAATAACAATACGAACCAGTACGTCAGTGGGAGGGGTAAGAACGTCAGGCGGAGAGACGACAATAAAGGCGTTTCAGTGCTACAGGATTTTACAAATACTCCCGGTGCCGGGGATGACTCCAGGAGCGTGAAACGCACGGTGAAGGATAGTGTGTTTACGAATATGCTGCGAGATAAGAAGTACTTGCTGCAGCTTTATCAGGCGCTTCATCCGGAGGATACCGAGGCTACGGAGGAGTCGTTGACAAACGTTACCATCAATAATGTTCTGGTGAATGGGCAGTACAATGATGTCGGGTTTCTGGCAAATAATAAGCTGATGATTCTTGTGGAGGAGCAATCGTCGGTCTGGACATCGAATATTATTGTGCGTGCGCTGTTTTACATAGATCAGACCATGCAGAATTATCTGAATCAGAATGGAGCGGATCTCTATGGGAGCAAGAAGGTGGAACTGCCAGAGACGGAACTGTATGTACTCTATGTTGGTGACCGGGTTACCAGGCCAGACGAAATCACGCTGAAGGAAGAATTTTATAAGAACCGTAAGAGTGCGATTGATGTCAGGGTAAAGATGATTTATGGAACGGTTCATCCGGAAAAGATGGATGGCGAAGATATCATCGGGCAGTATGTACAGTTTACGAAGGTATATGACGAGCAGGTGCAGCTGTATGACAGGACTCCCAAGGCGGTTTCAGAGACAATCAGGATTTGTGTGGAGCGGGGCGTTTTGAGGGAATATCTCGAATCAAGAGAGCAGGAGGTTGTGACGATGATGATGGATTTATACGACCAGGATCGGATTTTGAAGACGCATATTGAGAGTGAGAAGAGAATAGCGGCGAAAGAAGCGGCGAAAGAAGTGACGAAAGAAGCGACGGAAAAAGCGGAGAGAGAGCTAGAAACGATTATAGAGAGAATGCTTCGAGATGGGGAACTGTCTGTGGAGAAAATTGCCTCTTATCTGGGAGTTTCTGAGAGAAAAGTACATGAAATTGAAGCTGCGATGCTGCAGCAGGCGTGAAAAATAAATCGTTTAATATTATGAAAATTTATTAGCCCAATATGTGGACAATATTCGCATGTTGGGCTAAAATAGTCTCACAGAGTTGGTCAGATCCTATACGAATTCCCTTGACAAACGGGAATACAGGTCGTAAAATCAATACAACTTCAAGATGTAGTTTTTAAAACCACTTCACAGGAAATAAAAGACATGTGATGGATGCGGCCGCATATGTTCATGCGATGCTTTCATGCACATGGATGATTGAAACGACAACTGATTTCAGAATCGCTGAAGGAGGAAGGGTTATGAGGCAGAATTATGTATTGAGCTGCTGCTCAACGGTTGATCTGACGAAGGAGCATCTGGACGGGCGGGATATTCATTATGTCTGTATGCATTATTCGCTGGACGGGAAGGAATACTTCGATGATCTGGGGCAGTCGATGCCGTTCGATCTATTTTACCGGAAAATGCAGGAGGGAGCTGAGACGAAGACATCCCAGGTGAATGTGGAGGAGTTCCTGAACTATTTCCGCCCGTTTCTGGAGCAGGGACTGGATGTTCTGCACGCGAGTCTGTCCAGCGGCATTTCGGGCACCTATAATTCGGCCTGTATCGCGCGGGATATGCTTCTGGAGGAGTTCCCGGACCGGAAGCTTCTGGTGGTGGATTCTCTCGCCGCATCTTCGGGCTACGGGCTGCTCATGGAGCTGCTCGCGGATAAGCGCGATGCCGGTGCGTCACTGGAGGAGCTCTATGACTGGGCGCTGGCAAACCGCCTGACCATCCATCACTGGTTCTTCTCAACGGACCTGACCTTTTACATCAAAGGAGGCCGCGTCTCAAAGACCTCCGGCTTCATTGGAAATCTGCTGAATATCTGTCCGCTTTTGAACGTGGATGATGAGGGAAAGCTGATTCCGCGCAGTAAGATCCGGGGGAAGCGCGCGGTCATCCGCCAGATTGTGGAGCGGATGAAGGAGCATGCCGAAGGCGGAACGAGCTACAGCGGGAAATGCTATATGTGCCATTCCGCGTGCTACGAGGACGCCCGCGCGGTCGCGGACCTGGTAGAGGCCGCATTCCCGAACCTGACAGAGCCTGTCCAGATCAATGACATCGGCACGACGATCGGAAGCCATACCGGCCCGGGGACCGTTGCGCTGTTTTTTATAGGGGATGTGAGAGTGCATTAACTCCGCAGATCTTCCTCATCCACTATGAGCTTGATCGCCCACGGCGGTACATCCAAGTCGCGGTAATCCTCCCGCAAAAATACAAATGCAGTGTCGTAGGGCGGCTTTTTGACCGGGAAGGTGCCGTAGCCATCGGTGAAGTAAATCAGCCCGCGCAGCTTCGTAAAGCACTGCCTGCGCATCAGCTCGCTGACACGTGCAAACGGCGGCCTAAAATCGGTGCCGCCGAAGCCCCGCACCGTGAAATGCTCGAGGTATTCCTGCATTTCTTTTTGATTGGTGATCAGCACGTCCTCCTGCACGCGGTCGTCGCACTGCAGGATGTGAATATGAATTTTCCGGAAAAAGCTTTCCGATTCACTTAGGATGCTGTAGGTTTCCTCCAGAAAATGCAGCAGCAGGTCGCCCTGGCAGGACATGGACGTGTCCAGCACGATCACGAAGTCCTCAATTTTTTTGACTTCCTTCGTCTCAAGCGGCTCGATCAGCGGCATATTCCCATAGACATCCATGCCGTAATGATAATAAATATAGTCAAACGAGTCGATATCCACCTGCATTTCTTCCTTCAGAACCGAAAATTTCCGCAGAAAGTCGCGATAGTCATAGCGCTT
The DNA here is from genome assembly GCA_021199475.1 of Lachnospiraceae bacterium. GTDB lineage: Bacteria > Bacillota > Clostridia > Lachnospirales > Lachnospiraceae > Choladousia. The sequence continues at coordinate 7,682 of JAJQHZ010000105.1, read as the reverse complement.
GCGGTTCGCAGCGCAAATCTGCTCCTCCAGCGCTTTCACATCGTCGGAATTGTTCTTGCCGAAGGTTTCCAACTCCGTCTGCATGCGGTCGCGGATGTCCTCCCACTTTTTTTGCACATCCGAAGCGTCGGGTGCCTGCTGCTCCTGGCGTGTTTTGTTTTGATCCGGAGTGGGAAGCTGATTCTGCGCAGTATCCGGCGTATCGCCGGTATCGTTGGTTTCTTTGCTGTTTTTGTCGTCGGCTTCCTTTTGGGAGCGGTTTTTCATCTGGGAATCCAGCGCATTGGGAGGAGATGCAGAATCCTGCACCCATCGGCTGTGGTCGTCCACGGCAAACTCCCATTTTAGCTGATCTAATTTGGCCTGTACCGGGTGAATCCGGCAAAGGTAGCGGTAAATGCGCTGGGCGGTCAGAGCGGGGCGGCTGCCGGATGCCGCAGCGTCTTCCTCCAGCGCACGATAAAATCCCCGCCGCAGTGCGGACATCGGCCGGTGGACTGCGCGGATATAAAGTCCGTCAATGATGTACTCAACTGCAATATCGCAGGCAAGATTCCAGTATTCTTTATCCTTCACGCTGCTCCTGCGCACGGTGTTTCCATGGCCGGTGTCATCTGCCACGGTACCTATGTGAGAACCTATGTAAGAACCTATGTGGGAACCTGTGTGAGACCGCTGACCGTCCCGTGAAGGGTCGTCTGGGGCGAAGCCAGGCTGTACGGAGAACGCTTCGACCGGATTTCTCTCCCACAAATGCGCAAACAGACAGTGCAGAATGCTGTGCAAATAGAGCCGGTTCACCGACTCGCGTCCCTTGCGAAAAAGCTCCGCCAGAGAATCCGGACGAAAATAAAAGACCGTGCCGTCGGTTCCTGCCGGGCGAATCTGCCCGTCCGGCAGGAGCGCGAGCGACGAGAGCGCTACGTCCAGAAAGCGCATATTCAGGTAAAGCTCATTTTGTGCGCCCCGCAGGATATCCTGCGCCACCTCAGCGAATGCCAGTTCACGGGCCTGCTCATCATAAAGAATGCTCATTTAACGTCCTTTCTGTCTCTGCCTATATATCATTTTTGTCTGCTTAACATATCATATATCCATACTCGCTAGCCGAGTATGGACGAAGGCCGCGCCCTGCGCGAAGCGCAACTTTAAATGCGCGGCTTTCATTAGATCATATATTTTATCACAACTGCAATTAAAAGGGCAATCCGACTATTTTATTTTTGTAAAAAACAGTTGATAAATAGTTCTGTTTTTTTTATACTGAAAGAATGAGGAGGGATAGATGTGTCGGGAAATATGAAATCTTTGCTTGCGATGTATTTGTCAGATGTATTAAAAATCTATGGATCACACCTGAAGAGTATGATTCTTTATGGCTCGTATGCCAGAGGTGATTTTACTCCGGATTCAGATGTAGATATTATGCTTCTGGTAGATTTGCCGGATGAAAAGATGGAAGTATATTCAGATGCACTGTCTGAATTAGGATATGAGTATAATGTAAATTATGATATATGGGTTATGCCAGTAGTAAAGAATATCCGACATTTTCAATACTGGGCATCCGCATATCCTTTTTACAGGAATGTACAGACGGAGGGAGTGGTGGTATATGAAAGAACATGATGCTATGGATGCTGGCACACCATATGATTTGGCTATGCATAGACTGAAGGTGGCAAGAGAAGATTTAGAGACAGCAAAGCTTATTTTTGATGCCGGGCAGTATCGAGGAGCGAATAATCGTGCGTATTATAGTATTTTTCATTCGATTTCTGCAGTACTTGCGAATGAGGGCGTTGCATTTAAGCGACACAAAGATACGTTAGGCTATTTTAATAAAAATTATATTCATGAGGAAATTTTTCCTCGCGATTTGGGCAGAAAAATTGTGAAAGCAGAAGAAATCAGGCATGCTAGTACCTCGTCTCCAAATTATCTCGACTTTATACTTGTCTGAATTTCCATCTGCTTCGTTGTCATCAGTCGACGTAGCCACCGCTACGCCTCCTTCTTCCGCCTCGCATATGAAAATTCATCCTGCGTCTAAAGTCGAGCTATTTGGAAGACGATGTACTAGTGATTATGACGAATTTTATATAGCATCTAAGGATGTGACGGCACAACAGATTAAAAATGTTGAGCAGCTTTTGAATCTTGCAGAAGATTATTTACAGAGACAGGAAACAAAGCGAGAATCAAAACAAGAATCAGAACAAGATTCAAATCAAGTAAATCAAGATTCAAACGTCATAATCTCTTGACAGGCTTCTTTTGCAAGCGTAAACTAAAATCAGTGCAAAAAGAGTGCTGCCGCGGCGGATGATGCGGATTCTTTGCCGGTATGGATGCCCCCGCAGCGCCAGGACTTCTGGCGAACAGAAGCCTTTTATAAATTACACAAAGGAAGGATAATTATTATGGAGAAAAAGAACATTGACTGGGCAAATCTTGGATTTGGCTATGTGCAGACGGACAAGCGGTTCGTGGCGCATTATAAGGACGGCGCATGGGATGACGGAGAGCTGATTTCGGATGCGACCGTGTCCATCAGCGAGTGTGCAGGGGTACTGCAGTATGCGCAGACCTGTTTTGAGGGACTGAAGGCTTATACGACCGAGGATGGACACATTGTGATGTTCCGCCCGGACCTGAATGCCGCGCGCCTGAAATCCTCCTGTGAGCGCCTGGAGATTCCGGTATTCCCGGAGGAGCGCTTTGTGCAGGCAGTATCGGAAACCGTAGCTGCGAACGAGGCGTATGTTCCGCCTTACGGCTCCGGCGCGACACTCTACATCCGCCCGTTTATTTTCGGCAGCAGCGCAGTCATTGGTGTAGCACCGGCGGATGAGTATCAGTTCCGCGTATTCACGACCCCGGTAGGCCCGTACTTCAAGGGAGGCGCGAAGCCGCTGACGATCCGTGTTTCCGATTTTGACCGCGCGGCACCTCACGGGACCGGTCACATCAAGGCGGGTCTGAACTACGCGATGAGCCTGTACGCGATCGTGGACGCACATAAGAAAGGCTTTGATGAGAACATGTATCTGGATCCGGCGACCAGGACGAAGGTCGAGGAGACCGGCGGCGCGAACTTCCTCTTTGTGACAAAGGACAATAAGGTCGTGACGCCGAAGTCCGACAGCATTCTGCCGTCCATCACCCGCCGTTCTCTGATCACCGTGGCGAAGGAATATCTCGGCCTGGAGGTAGAGGAGCGCGAGGTGCTCTTTGATGAGGTCAAGGATTTCGCAGAGTGCGGACTGTGCGGTACCGCAGCCGTGATTTCTCCGGTCGGAAAGATCGTCGATCACGGCAACGAGATCTGCCTGCCGAGCGGCATGACGGAGATGGGTCCGGTGACGAAGAAGCTGTATGACACGCTGACCGGCATCCAGATGGGCCGCATCGAAGCGCCGGAAGGCTGGATTTATAGAATTAAATAAAATTAAATAAGTTCTTCAAGCCGCGCCTCGATGGTGCGGCTTCTTTCATCAAAAAGCAGCTCTTTGTTGTAGCGGTAGTAGCGTTCGCAGTCATATTGACGCAGAAATCGGACGCAGTAGCTGTCTGTATTCAGGTTTGTGATAAAGACGACCGTCTCCTGCCCGCTGCCGAATGCGGCTTCGATGAAATCGAAAGCGTGCTCCAGCAGGCTGCCTGCTTCTTCGAAGCTTATATCCAGAGCATCCTGCGCCTGGTCAAACTGACTCTTTATCCAGTCAAACGCTTCCTCCGGTTTTGAAAGTTCAGAGGTCTTCAAATGTTGGTAATAGGATTCCAGCACTTCCGCCGCCTGTCGATACCGGCGATCCTCCGCGCGTGAAAGCAGACCGGCGGTTTTCTTTTGCTCATAGTCCTCATAAAACTGTGCAATCCTGTCGGTCAGACAGGCGTGGGCGCGGTAAGCGCGTGTGCGGGTAATCGTTTTCTCAGCGATGCCGGTATTTTCGGATGCAGAAGCCGCTGCAATGGATGCAGAATCCGTTGCAACGGTTACGGGCTCCTTTGCGATGGCTGCAGAGGTCCCTCCCACACAATCAGAATCCGCAAAGATGGCATTTTTTAATATCTTCAGCTGTTCATACAGAAGTGTATTGACATCCTCCTGCCCGAGATAAGCGGCAAAGGCTTCCCGGCAGCGGGAGAGCAGCAGATTGACAACCGCAAGGCGCTCGTCAAACGGCGCATGCGCAGCTTTTTTCAGAAGCACCTCGTCAATCTGGCCGTTCAGCACCCGGTCCAGCTGGTAATCCATCTGGTATTTCCGATACAGTTCCAGATAGTTGGCAAAGTCCTTCGCAATCGTTTCATGCTGGATATACTGAACCACGACCTCGCGGTCCATTTCTTTTCCAAGGGATTCATAGACGCGCAGCATGGTGGAGAGATCCTCCCAGCCGCGCGGGGTCGCGAATTTGCGCCCGTCCACGGTCGTCTCCATTTTGTAAAAGCTGCCAGGGCGCGTGTCGAGATAGGAAATCACGGCGGAGTGAATCTGCTCCTTTTGCGCATACTCCTTCCACACCGCATAATCCGGCTCCACCTCAATCTTTTTCACACGGTCCATGGTCACCACATCGAACTCCCGGACGGATTTGTTGTATTCGGGCGGATTCCCGGCCGCGACAATGATCCATCCCTGCGGAATCTCATGGCTGCCGAAGGTCTTGCACTGCAGAAACTGCAGCATGGCCGGAGCCAGGGTCTCCGAGACGCAGTTAATCTCGTCGATAAACAGAATGCCTTCCCGCAGCCCGGTCGCCTCCATTTTTTTGTAAATGGACGCGACAATCTCACTCATAGTATATTCCGTAACGGTGTACTCCTGGTCATCAAACACCATTTTCGAGAGAAACGGCAACCCGATCGCGCTCTGCCGGGTGTGGTGCGTGATGGTGTAGGACACCAGCCCGATCTGACACTCGCGGGCAATCTGCTCCATGATCTGCGTCTTTCCAATGCCGGGAGCGCCGAGCAGCAGCACCGGACGCTGCCGGATCTGCGGAATCACATACTCCCCGAACTCATCCTTTAACAGATACGCCTCAATGGTATCCTTGATTTCATTTTTTGCACGTTTAATGTTCATAACGATCCCCGTTCTAATTATATATAAAATCCAGCCAATGGTATTTGCTGCCATCGGTATCTGCTGGCATCGCAGGAAAAGGAGGTGCAAAAGCAGTAGCAGCAGCCAGGTTTCCAGCCAGCGTATGTACTTCGCATGACGAATACGAACGAACCTATCATAAAGGGAATTTGCGAAAAAATCAATCGTTTTTATGCGCAGAGCCGGATGTCCACTGGACATCCAGCGCCGCGCGGGCGAGTAGGAGCCGACAAGTCGCATCCTACTCGATCGGTTGACAATCGATTGCTTCCTGTTATAATGTGAGCCGAAGGGATTCTCGCTGCTTGCAGCAGAGAATCACAAGGCTCAACGAGCAGCTGTGCTGCGAGTAAAGCCGCGCAATATAGAATCAGGGAGACAGGGAAATGAGAGAACATTCTGAAAATACATTTGAGAAAATCTATGAGGTAGTAAAACAGATTCCCTACGGGCAGGTCGCCACGTACGGGCAGATCGCGTCACTGGTCGGGAACCGGCGCCTTTCGCGCGTGGTTGGGTACGCGCTGCACGTCAATCCGGACCCGGAGCAGATTCCCTGCTACCGGGTCGTGAACCGATTCGGCGAGGTGTCAAAGGCCTTTGCGTTTGGCGGGGAAAACCGCCAGGTCTCCCTGCTGGAGGCCGAGGGGATTGTCTTCGAAGACGGCAGGGTGAACCTGGACAAATATCAGTGGAAGAACGTGCGGTTCTGAGCGGCTTTCCCGTCAGAGCTGCCGCATATTGCATCGAGGCTTTTCTGGCCCTTGAATTGTGCGTTCGGCAAGTCATTTCACGACTGTCCCCTACCGGAAGCTGTCTGGGTATCTATACTTTACAGTGCAGAGATGGACTTGTCTGAGCGAAAAGCAGCATGCCCCTTTATTTCAGATTATAGGCGTAGCTCAGCAGCTTTTTCGCATCGCTCCAGCGGGATTCGCTGGTCGAGGCGCCGAGCACGACCGCGATGTATACGTCGCCGCCCTTTGACTTGACGCTGCCGACAAAGCAGTACCCGGCTTTGTTGGTATAGCCGGTCTTCATTCCGGTCACGCCCTTCATATTGCCGAGCAGCTCATTGGTGGTCGTCAGATAGTACGAGTAGCCGCTGAGGCTGGTGAAGCTGTAGGTCCGCGTGCGGATAATCTTGCGGAAAGTGCTGTTTTTGTAGGCGTATGCCGCGATCTTTGCGAGATCCTGCGCGGTCGTGTAGTGATTCTTTCCCGCGTCAAGACCGTTCGGGGTCACAAAATGCGTCGAGGTACAGCCAATCTCTTTTGCCTTCGCATTCATCAGCTTCGCGAAGGCCTTCGTGCTGCCGCTGATGTGCTCCGCAATCGCCACGGCCGCGTCATTTCCCGAGGGGAGCATCAGGGCGTACAGCAGATCCTTCATATAAAAAACCTCGCCCTCATGCAGATAAATCTTAGTGGGCTCCTGGGCGGCGGCCTTCGCAGAAGCCGTCACCTTTGTCTTCAGCTTACAGTTTTCAAGCGCAAGAATACAGGTCATAATCTTTGTCGTGCTGGCATTGGCATGCTTCGTCGTGCCGTACCGGTCATAGAGAATTTCTCCGGTTTTCGCATTCATCAGCACCGCACAGTCGGCCGAAATAGAAATCTTCGCCCCGGAATAGAGCAGGGCTCCGGTCTTGCTGCTGAAATAATAGGTCGTCCCGTCAAGGGTCTTTTTACTCCGGCATGCGACTCCGGCTGAAGAAAAATAATACCGCTTGCTCTTAATCGTTTTCCATCCCACAGCCGGGGTGCCGTCTGAGGTCAGGTAGTAGCGGTCCTCGTTGTAGGTCAGCCACTTGCTTTTGTACATGTAGCCTTCGGACTTCTTGCCGAAATAATAAGCATTCCCGTCAATCTCCTGCCAGCCATACTTGCGCCGACCGGTCTCCGAAAAATAGTAGATTTTCCCCTTAATCTTCAGCAGGCAGTTCATGGCGTAGGTGCCGTCCGACAGGCGGTAATAATACTGGCCGCTGCGCCTGACAAATTTCCCGCCCGAAGCACTCTGAATATTTGAGATGGAGATGGCGGAGCTATCAGCGGAGGTGTCTGCCGAGCTCCCGGAAGAGTTGCCTGCGGCATCGGAAGTGTCTGTGGATACCGCATCAGTGGTGCCGGTCCCGGAAGTATCCGCAGACGACTCCGTCGATTCCGACGCCGAAACGACCGCGGATGAAAAATCCGATGAGAGCAGCCCCAGGCAGAGCAGCAGCAGCGTCAGAAGCGTGATCATACGTTTTTTTGTGTAACCAAACCTTCTAAGATATGTTTTTCCCGACATAAAAATCTCCTTACCTGTTCGTGTAATCCCCACGGTCCGCCCTGTGATTTCTTCTGATCAATCCGAAACCGGCAAAAAACGGACTGAAATTGGTTCCACTATATCAATAAACCGGGAAAAATGCAATCATATTCCATATCAATTTCCGAAGAAATGGCTTTTCATTCACTTATGGAAAGACGGGAATGTAGAAATACGAAAATCCTGACGGGTTATCCCTTAGCTGATTATTAAGGGAGTACCCTTTTCCAGAAAGAAAACGCTGTATAAG
>JAJQHZ010000012.1 GCA_021199475.1 Lachnospiraceae bacterium | reverse complement strand
AATTTAGTACATAAATTCTCCTTGGTGGGGCTTGGCTCGGGTGTGACCTGTAACGTAGGAGGCGGCTTCCGTGCCTGTTTTATAAAATAGGTATGGAAGCCGCCGCTTTTTTGTGGTATACTTGAAAAACCGAATCTTGGAGAAGAGGAGAAGAAGGCTGGATGAACCTGTCTGGAATGGAGCAAAAATGGTGTAGTAAAGCAAAAATCGAAATCCGTGAGACGCGAAAAACCCGGTAAATAAAGGAGATTTTGAGGATATGGAAGCTTATAAGCAGGAATTCATTGAGTTTATGGTGGATTGTGAGGTGCTGCGCTTTGGCGATTTTGTGACGAAGAGCGGGCGCAGGACGCCGTTTTTTGTAAATACGGGATTTTACCGGACAGGGACGCAGCTTCGCAGACTGGGCGGCTATTATGCGCAGGCGATTGCGGAGAAGTTCGGACTGGAGTTTGATGTGCTGTTTGGGCCGGCGTATAAGGGGATTCCGCTGACGGTGGCGGCGACGATGGCGATCAGTGAGAAGTACGGCAGGGATATCCGCTATTGCTCGAACCGCAAGGAGGTCAAGGATCACGGGGATAAGGGCATTTTGCTCGGCAGCCCGATTCAGGACGGCGACCGTGTGGTGATTATCGAGGATGTGACGACGGCGGGGACTTCGATTCAGGAGACGCTGCCGATCATCCGGGCGCAGGGTGATGTGGATGTGCGCGGGCTGGTGGTCTCTGTGGATCGCATGGAGCGTGGTTCCGGCGAGAAGAGTGCGCTGCAGGAGATTGAGGAAAAGTACGGCCTGAAGACGACCGCGATTGTCACGATGGCGGAGGTCGTGGAGCATCTGTACGGAAGAGAGTACAAGGGCCGGGTCGTGATTGACGATGCGATGAAAGCGGCGATTGACGCATACTATGAGACGTATGGGGTTCGATCACGCGATTTATAAAGAAGGATTTTTGCGTAAAATGGTATCGCCTGTAATTGATCCGCGGGCAGGGTTGAAGTTTTATGGCTTGCGTTTTTCGCGTCGGACGGCGCAGGAGGCATAAATGATTTCGTAACAGTGGAAGCTGAGTTCGGAAAGAAGGAGGAGATTCAGATATGAATGAACGGCTTGTGAAGGCAACGGAAAAAGTGGGCGTATGGAATCTGGTATTGGGCATTATCGTGCTTGTGACAGGCGTGGCGACAGGGGTACTGATGATTCTGAATGCGGTGAGACTGTGGAAGGCGGGGACCGGGCTGGGACTTTGATGAATAATAAAACCGGTGGGGACCGGGCTGGAACCTCGATGAATGAAAAAAGCGGCGGAAACCGATTGTTGAGAAAATGGATTCGCATTCTGGGCACGTGTCTGTTTTTGCTGTATATGGCGGGACTGGTCTACTTTTTGTTCCTGTCTGAAGGCTTCGGACATGGCGGAGCGGGAGAGTACGACATTAATATTTATCCATTCCGCGAAATCTGGCGCTATATTCGATACGGGAATGTGCTTGGGACACGTGCGGTTCTGACGAATCTGGTCGGAAATGTGATTGGTTTTTTGCCGTTTGGGGCGCTGGTGCCGCTGATGTTCCGGGGCGCGAGGAAGCTCTGGCGGACGGCCCTTTTGAGCTTTGAAATCAGCGCGCTTGTGGAAGTGACACAGCTGATTTTTCATGTCGGATGCTTTGATGTGGACGACATGATCCTGAATACGCTTGGCGGGGTGCTCGGATATCTGATGTTTATTACGCTGAGCCGGTGGTATCTGAGGATCGAGGGTCGTGCCAACTGAAATTACGCTTTGCGAAATGGATGCGGTTTGGATTTCAATTTGCTTTGCTTTGTGAATCGGAGCAGAGTGTGTCTGGCATCAATGGGTGATGCCAGACAGGTAAGATAAAGTACGTGACCGGTATCAAAGATAGATACCAGGATGTCGAAGGTAAATGCAGGTATCCTGGGAATGGACGGAAGGCTGGAACTTTAGATGGCGAAGAGAAAGGTTTATTCTTTTGTTGACAGAAAATATTCCGCGAACAGTATCGCTTCGGTGGTGCTGGGGCTGATCGGGATGGCGATGTTGCTGCTTTTGCTTTTTGTTTCATACTGGCTGAAGGGGAGCGCGGGGACATGGATTGGTGCCTGCGGTGTGACCGGGATCGTGATGGCGGTTATGGGACTGCGGTATGGATTCCTCGGATTTCAGGATGACTGCAAGTCCTATTTTTGCTGCAAATGCGGTACGATTGTGAGCACGGTCGCGTTTGTGGGATGGTTTTTTGTGGTCTGCATGGGCGTGGTTGCGATGATGTAAGACGCAGCCGCCGGAATCGAGACTGATTCGATGACCGATTTTTACTTTGTTCTGGATGACTGGGTAGCTGCGTTGATTGGAAAAAAGGCGCATATGGACTGCGATGTGAGGTGCCAGGCTTTTGTGCTGCGCGGAGGATTTTTGCTCTGTGTCATCGGCGAAACAGGCAGAGTGCACATGGAATTCCGATACAGGCTGCTGGAACCGGACAGAAGGGCAAAAGACAGAAACGATGGGAAGATAGAAGACAGGATAGAACGATAGAAGGAAGGTTCGGTATATGCAGGAAGACGAATTTAAGGAATTTCTGGAGGAGCGGTACGGACTCTCTATGGCGCGGATTCATGAGATTGGCGCGGAGCGGACGGTGCCGACTCCTTTTTCTGATTATTTTAAACGAACGGCGGAGTTTCTTCTGATGATGGAAGAGCTGAGAGTGAGAGTCGAGGCGGGGCGCACGAGCATGCGCAGGTGTGCGGGCATGGATTCGGAAGGGAAATCGACTGATTTGGCATCAAATGCAATTCAAAATACATCATTTGCTGTGTATACAAGCGCTGTTTCGGGCGCGGAGCCGGGTGAACGCTCTGTCGCCAGCAACGATGCGGTTCATGGGGGCATGGATTCACTCACAGAATGCCAGGTGTGGAATGACCGCCTCTATCAGGATATTTTGCCGGAAAATTATGAGAAGAGCTATGGGAATCCGGATTATGCGGTGGAGAGGCTCGGCGAGGAGCATGGCAGGATTTTGAGTTTTCTGTATGCGGAGCTTCGCGGCATGATTGTGTATGTGTATGAGCAGCGCCTGGAGGAGCAGGTGATCCTTCTAGAGCTGTTTATTGAGATTTATAATCGGTTTGAGGTGTCGGATGCCGACAGCGCATCTGCGGAACGTTCTGCTTCTGGCATGAACACTGACGGTGAGCTTCCGTCCTACCGGGAGCTGCAGCAGATCGTTTACTGGTATGCCAGCGATTACAGTGAGCTGTTTGTGGCCCTGCGCGTGCGGGAGGCTGTGGACCCCGGACTGGATTTTGCGGTGCGCATTGTTATGGATTCCGATCTGAAGGATCTGCGCTATTTGTATCAGTACGGGGAATATGTTTCAGAGAATGAGCTGAAAATGGCGGCTTTTATGAATTCGCTCTCTGATGCGGAGATTCAGGCGATGGCGTCTGCCTATACGGAGGGTTATCGGATTGGGTTTCTGGCGGGGGGAAAGGATCTTTCCATTAAAAAGACCGTCAACATCCGCTATCAGCTTGGGTTTGAACGTATGATAAGACAGTCAATCGTGAATTTTGAACAGATGGGTCTGCGCCCGGTGATTTACCGCGCCGCAGTGAGTACAGTCAATAAAAAACAGCATCTGCGCATTGGCTACACGGGTGCGGTGCCGAATCCGCAGTTTGATTATGATCACCGTGCGGATAATGCCATTTATCTGGACAAACGGTTTGTGGAGCGTAAGCTTGGCGTGATGCGGACTGCGTATGAGGAAATGCGTCTGCCTGCGAAGGAGCACGGCGGTCCGGCTGTGGTTGAGGTGTTTGGGGAGACGCCATTTGTGCCGGTTGCGAAGTCTTCTGCCTATCATCTGTCCGAGAAGCAGCAGAAGCTTTCGAACCAGTCAGATAATGAGTCGGCGCAGATCACGAATCAGTATATTCCGGGGAAGGAACGCAGCTTTACGATTATCGCGTTCCCGGTGCCTGCGATTGGGAAAGATTTTGAAGCCATTTTCCGTGAGACGATGAAGGTCAATACGCTCGATTATCAGCTCTATCAGCGCATTCAGCAGGTGCTGATTGACGCGCTGAATCAGGGCGTGGCGGTTCATGTGCAGGGACAGAATGGCAATCGGACCGACCTGACGGTGGCGCTGATGCCGCTTGCGGATCCCGCGAAGCAGACGATTTTTGAGAACTGTGTGGCGGACGTCAACATCCCGGTTGGAGAGGTCTTTACGTCGCCGCAGCTGAAAGGGACGAACGGACTGTTGCATGTGAAGCAGGTTTACCTGGATTCTCTGAATTATATCGACCTGGAGGTGCGCCTGGAGAACGGCATGGTGGCGGATTATAACTGTAGAAATTTTGATCTCTGCGAGGTAACGAGTCCTTCCAAATGTGAGAGATCGGCAGATGCCGACGCAGAGCATCACCTGATGAAGGAAGATTGCGCAGGCCCAACGAACATGGATGAGAACCGCAAATATATTTTTGAAAATGTGCTGTACAGTCATGAAACCCTTCCGGTCGGTGAGTTCGCAATCGGCACGAACACAACCGCCTACGCGATGGCGCGGAACTATGATATTGCGGGGCTGCTGCCGATTCTGATTGCGGAGAAGACTGGGCCGCATTTTGCGCTTGGCGACACCTGCTACAGCTGGCAGGAGGATACGCCGGTTTATAATCCGGACGGGAAGGAGGTCATCGCGCGCGACAACGAGGTGTCCCTGCTTCGCAAAGAGGATGTGTCGAAGGCTTATTTTGGCTGTCACACGGATATTACGATTCCTTACGAGGAGATCGGGCATATTCAGGTCATCCGCGCGGACGGCAGCCGCATTCCGCTGTTGGAAAACGGGCGCTTTGTTCTGCCCGGTACCGAGGAACTGAATGAGCCGCTGAAGGCGCTGGAGACGTTTGAAAAATGAATGAGAACTGCCGGGATTGCGGCAGCATTTTTCAAAAAGGAAGAGATACACGGAGGAATGAATCTGCAGATGAAAGTGAATCCGATGAAGCTGATGCAGCTAAGAGGGCTGGAGGATCAGTTTAAAAAGAACCATCCCCGGGTGGAGCCGTTTTTTGCGGCGGCCGCCGCCGCGGTGGATGAGGGAACGGTGATTGACGTCACAATGACGACTGCTGCCGGAGATACACTCCGGACCAATCTGCGTGTGAGCGCAGAGGATATGGAAATGATTCAAAAGCTGAAAGAGGCCGGGGAGTGAAATCCCCGGCTGCTTTTCAATATCGCTTCAGCGTGGTTTTACCGGGGACAGACCCCGCCTTGGATGCCATGCTATATTTCATGTTGCTCAAATTCTAAAGATGGCATTAGATTGATCACATTGGGGTTGAACCCAGGGTGGACATTGATTGTGATTGATTGCTGATTATGTATGCTTCTTGTGCGAGCGACAAACGCAGGTATTGTTATCACCGTGATCATTGTCATACCATACGATATTAAACACACGTCCGCTCATATATCCATATAACCTGTGATTACCAGTCACTCGTAACGATATTAGAGATTCTGCCTCAATATATCTTTCTGCTAATCTGTCTTGAGCAGCTTTATTTAAATCATTAACTTTAGTTCCCGCCCCCATTTATTAGCACAAATGAAGGCGGAGAAACCTGTTTAA
>JAJQHZ010000132.1 GCA_021199475.1 Lachnospiraceae bacterium | reverse complement strand
ACTAAATTCAACTTGCATCCCTTCAGAGTGGAATTTACTTTTTCACTTCAGCCATTTTGAAAAAAACATTTTTAGATGTTGCGATATGCGTCAAAAACGATTATAATAGTTCAACGAGTGCGGCTGTGGTTAGAAAACGGCTGACATGGAGAGTTCCGTGTCCGGAGAGGATCGGTACGAAAAGAACGGAGTGCAAAATCGGAGAGCGATGCATGCGAGGTACCTGCAGAATGTATGACAGGATACCTGCGTGAGGTATAGTTAATGCTGTTCGTCTGCAGCCGGGATGCACGACAGGAAACGGAGGAGCTATTGTAATGAATATGGGAATGAAACGGGCGGCTTTGATGATGCTGAGCGCGAGTCTTGTGATGACTTCGCTGGCGGGCTGCTCCAAGAGCAGTGAGGCGGCATTTGACGCGGACGCCACAGTATTGACAGTGAATGAGGAAACGGTGTCGGCAGGCCTGATTAAGTTTGCGGTCAGCTATTCACAGGCGCAGACACAGGAAATGTATGAGTATTATTTTGGAGATAATCCTTACTCCTATGACTATAGCGACGGCTATACGATCGGAGATATGGTGATTGAAAGCTGCATTGAATCCTTTGAGGAAATGATTCTGGCGAGACAGAACATGGAGGATTATGATGTTTCGCTGACCGAAGATGAGGAGGCGGCGATTTCTGAGGCAGCTGCGGCCTTTATAGAAGCGAACGATGAGGAGACACTCACCGCGATGTCCGCGACGCAGGAGATTGTGGAAGAATACCTTTCCCTGATCACGATTCAGTCCAAGATGGAAGTTGAGATGTGTGCGGATGTCGATACGGAGGTATCGGATGAGGAAGCTGCGCAGCGCCGGGTAGAGTATGTCTATGTCGCGATGGAGACCGAGGACGAGACGGAGGAAGAGACCGAGGCGGAGGAGACTGAATCCGAAGAGGCGGCCAGTGAGGACGCGGTAGACGAGACAGCGGACGAGGCCGATACGGAAGCGGAGACAGTGGCTGAGACCGAGGAAGAGACAGCGGCTGAGACGGTTGCTGATGAGGAGTCTGAGACGGCTCTGCTGAGCGGCAATGCGGCGATCAAGACGATGTCCTCAGATGAGACGGAAACAGAAGCAGCTGAGACGGAAGAGGCTGAGAGTGAGGCAGCGGATACCGATGCCGCTGAGGACGAGACAGACACGGAGGATGCTTCAGAAGCGGAGTCTGAAGAGACCGAGACAGAGACCGAAACGGAGACAGAAGATCCGGAGGTTGTAGCGGCAATGGAAGAAGCCTGCGCGACATGCCAGCAGATTATTGATCTCCTGTTGGAGGATGAGGATCTGAGCCTTGAGGAAGCGGCACAGCAGATTGAAGAGGATCTGAGCTCGAATGAGATTACCTTCGGCGCGGACAGCACGTCTGTGGTGGAGAACCTGATTACAGCTACGGAAGGAGTTGCGGACGATACCCTGATCGAATACCCGGTGGAAGCGTCAAGCGGCTATTATGTAGTGAGAGTGGTCAATGAATTTGATGAAGAGGCGACTGAGGAAGAGAAAGAGAGCATCGTCGAAGACCGCAAGGATGAGATGATTTCGGATCTGTACACAGAGTGGGAGGAAGACGGCGAGATTTCGCAGGATGACGAAGTCCTCGCAACGATTACATTCGATTCGAACCTGTATCTGTATGAGGAAGAGACGGAGTCCGAAGAGGAGGCTGAGTCTGAATCCGAGGCTGACAGCGAAGAAGGAACTGAGGCGGAATCAGAAGAAGCAGAAGCTGAGTCGGATACCGAAGCTGCTGAGGTGGCGGAGGATGACACGGAGGCAGAATCCGAGGCGGAAACGGAAGCTGCAGAGTCTGAGGATGTGACGGAAGCGGATACCGCGGATGAGACAGAGACCGAATAATTTGTAAATATTCAGATGTGATGAATCCAGTCTGCCGCACGGGCAAAAAATGCCGAGTCGGCAGACTTTTTAAAACATATCGTGTATTTGCGAAGCAAATGCGCGATGCAGGCCACGCCATTTTGCGAAGCAGGAGAAAAATTATATGAGATACGAGTCGATTGATATTAAAAATAAAGATTCCATGGATTACGCGGCGCTGTATGTGTATCTTCTGGATGAATCGCCGGAGATTCCGATTCCCACGCGCCCGATGGTTGTGATCTGCCCGGGAGGCGGGTATGAGTTCGTTTCGGACCGGGAGGCGGAGATTGTAGCGATGCAGTACCTGTCGATGGGGTACCATGCGGCGGTGCTCCGGTATTCGGGGGCGCCGGCGGTCTATCCGACCGCGCTGCTGGAGCTGGGCAAGGCGGTGTCGGTGATTCGCGCGAATGCGAAGGAGTGGCACGTAGATACGGACAAGGTCGTGGTGTCCGGATTTTCCGCGGGCGGCCATCTGGCGGCAAATTACGGAATGTTCTGGAACCGCGATTTCCTGGCGGAGGCGTTGAAGGAGGAGTCCGAGCGGCTTCGTCCGAACGCGTTGATTCTGTGTTATCCGGTCATTTCTTCCGGAAAATTTGCGCATGACGGGTCCTTCCGCAATCTTCTTGGCGCGGATTATGAGGCCAAAAAGAAAGAGCTGTCTCTGGAGTTTTGTGTCGGGGAGCAGGTGCCGCGCACCTTTGTATGGCATACCTGCGAGGATGACTGCGTGCCGGTGCAGAATTCGCTGCTGCTTGTAAATGCGCTGGTAGAGCACCACATCCCGACGGAGTTTCATCTGTTTGAGCGGGGCGGGCATGGCCTGTCACTCGCGAACCGGCTGACCGGTTCGGCAGATGGAGGCTGGACGGAAAATGCGGTTGCGGTGTGGCCGCAGCTTGTGCACGCATGGATGGAGAACTGGGTTCTCTGATGTAATGTAAGTTTGGTATCTTTGAGTCAGATGCCGCTGTTGTTTATACCCGCTGAGAGCAAAACAGGTATCTGTCGGGATGTAATCAACAGGGTCCATGATTCTGCAAAGGTTCTTTGCCATTGAGAGAATGTCCGGTGCTAAGGGTCAGCTGCGAAATAGCGTATGTTATTTTGTGACGGTCCTTACGGTCGCGCGCCGGATGGTTTTCTGACTCAGATAGCTATATAATGAAAGCCGCGCAGTAAAGCTGCGCTTCGCGCAAGGCACGGCCTTCATCCATACTTGCTGTGCAAGTACGGATATGTTATACAAGGTCCTTTCCCACTTTGCGGGAAGGAACCTGCCATTAAACGATTTATTCAAATAAGGAGGGTAATGCAATGAAACCTGCAAAGAATTACAAGTTTTGGTTTGCAACCGGTTCTCAGGATCTCTACGGTGACGAGTGCCTTGCAAAGGTGGCGGAGCATTCGAAAATCATTGTGAGCAAGCTGAACGAGTCCGGCGTGCTGCCGTATGAAGTGGTCTGGAAGCCGACCATGATTACAAACGAGGTCATCCGCAAGACATTCAACGAAGCAAATGCGGACGATGAGTGCGCAGGTGTGATTACCTGGATGCATACATTTTCACCGGCAAAGTCCTGGATCCTTGGTCTGCAGGAGTTCCGCAAGCCGCTGCTGCATCTGCATACGCAGTTCAATGAGGAGATTCCGTATGACACCATCGATATGGATTTCATGAATGAGAACCAGTCCGCGCACGGCGACCGCGAGTATGGCCACATTGTGACCAGAATGGGCATTGAGCGCAAGATTATCGTTGGCCACTGGAACAACAAAGAGGTGCAGGAGAAGATCGCATCCTGGATGCGCACGGCGATCGGTATTATGGAGAGCAGCCATATCCGCGTAATGCGTATTGCCGATAACATGAGAAACGTAGCGGTTACCGAGGGCGATAAGGTAGAGGCACAGATCAAGTTTGGCTGGGAGATTGACGCATATCCGGTCAATGAGATCGCTGAGGCGGTACAGGCAGTTTCTCAGTCCGATACGAACGCTCTGGTGGATGAGTATTATGATAAATATCAGATTCTTCTTGAGGGAAGAGACGCGGCGGAGTTCCGGAAGCATGTGGCGGTACAGGCACAGATCGAGATCGGCTTCGAGCGCTTCCTGGAGGAGAAGAATTATCAGGCTATCGTTACGCACTTCGGCGACCTCGGCGCGCTGCAGCAGCTTCCGGGTCTGGCGATTCAGCGCCTGATGGAAAAAGGCTACGGCTTCGGCGGCGAGGGCGACTGGAAGACCGCGGCGATGGTCCGTCTGATGAAGATCATGACTCAGAACGTTCCGAACGCAAAGGGAACCTCCTTCATGGAGGACTACACCTACAATCTGGTTCCGGGCAAGGAAGGCGTGCTTGAGGCGCATATGCTTGAGGTGTGCCCGACGATTGCCGATGGACCGATCAGCATCAAGGTGAATCCGCTCTCTATGGGCGACAGGGAGGATCCGGCGCGTCTGGTATTTACAGCAAAGGAAGGTCCGGGCATTGCGACCTCTCTGATCGACCTTGGCAACCGGTTCCGCCTGATTGTCAACACGGTGGACTGCAAGAAGGTAGAAAAGCCGATGCCGAAGCTTCCGGTAGCGACCAACTTCTGGACGCCGCAGCCGGATCTGGCGACGGGCGCAGAGGCATGGATCCTCGCAGGCGGCGCACATCACACCGCGTTCTCGTATGATCTGACCGCAGAGCAGATGGGCGACTGGGCAGACGCGATGGGGATCGAGACGGTCTTCATTGATAACGATACGACCATCCGGAACCTCAAGAACGAGCTGAGATGGAATTCAGTTTATTACAGATAATCAAAACAGCGTTATCGTTCGGTGAATTGAAAACGCTATGGTGTTTGTAAAGCAAAAAAGCCGGTGTCATAATCCTGAAAGAGGGAAGGCAGCGGCTTTTTGTATTTTTTTGGTGCTGCTGATTATAGGCTGCATCTGTGGCTGAAGCGGATGCCAGACATATAATATGCGGCAAAAAAGTAGGAATAAAATTAATCATGTTGCATGACGGATTGCAGAATTTCTGCACTGATTGCCCTGGCATCCTTTCCGTCCGTCCTGATCGTGATATCCGCTGCGCTGAGATAGTTTGGCAGCCGCTGTGCCATCAGCGACTCGATGTACTCTACATTCATATTTCCTTCGAGCAGTGGCCGGGTATGAAACTCCCTCACGCGCTCATAAATCGTCTCCGGGGCAGCGCTCAGATAAACGATGGTTCCGCTGCGGCGCATCGCGGCCACATTTTCCTGGCGCATCGGCACACCGCCGCCGCAGGAGACCACGGTATTTTCTTCGCCCTCAAGACCTTCCAGCAGACGGGTTTCCAGCGCCCGAAAACAGGCTTCGCCCTTTTTGGCGAAAATCTGCGAGATGGTCATCCCTTCCTGTGCTTCAATCTGTTCATCCATCTCAATCAGATGCATCCCATATTCATCGCGCAGCGCACGCGCGATGGTCGACTTTCCGGCACCCATAAATCCAATTAAAAAAATATTTTTGCTCATATATTTGCCCTCATGTTTCCATTTTTGGTTCTCTACGAAGCATTTCCTATTCTATCTCATTTTGCGTGAAAATGCCATCTGTTTCCTTTCTTTCTTTTTTTCCTTTGCGTTTTTTGAGAATGCTTTGGGTGAAATCGGAATATAGCCTGCTGAGTTTGCCTGCCCCAATATTGGCAAATGAATAGCTAGTACCTCGTCTCCAAATTATCTCGACTTTATACTTGTCTGAATTTCCATC